>NZ_CP104558.1:3132500-3282500 GCF_025398035.1 Rossellomorea vietnamensis | reverse complement strand
GTTATGAGCCGTCTGCTCTAACCAACTGAGCTAAGGGTCCTTATAAATCGCACGTTATGTATTAAGTAATAGCGGCGGAGGGGATCGAACCCCCGACCTCACGGGTATGAACCGTACGCTCTAGCCAGCTGAGCTACACCGCCACGAATCTACTATATGTTTGATTTCCTGAGAAACCAATGAAGTATATTTCACTTCCGTAAATAAACTTGGTGGAGCCTAGCGGGATCGAACCGCTGACCTCCTGCGTGCAAAGCAGGCGCTCTCCCAGCTGAGCTAAGGCCCCAAAGAAGTGGTCGGGAAGACAGGATTCGAACCTGCGACCCCTTGGTCCCAAACCAAGTGCTCTACCAAGCTGAGCTACTTCCCGATATATATGGCGCGCCCGAGAGGAGTCGAACCCCTAACCTTTTGATCCGTAGTCAAACGCTCTATCCAATTGAGCTACGGGCGCAAATTAATTCTATATTAGTGATGTATGGAAAGTTATTTTGCTATCGCAAAAAACTTTGGTGCCGAGGACCGGAATCGAACCGGTACGGTAGTCACCTACCGCAGGATTTTAAGTCCTGTGCGTCTGCCAGTTCCGCCACCCCGGCTTACTTGGAGCGGAAGACGGGATTCGAACCCGCGACCCCCACCTTGGCAAGGTGGTGTTCTACCACTGAACTACTTCCGCGCTAGTAATGGTGCGGGTGAAGGGACTTGAACCCCCACGCCTTGCGGCGCCAGATCCTAAGTCTGGTGCGTCTGCCAATTCCGCCACACCCGCATATTCTATTCATTTTCACATTAGAGAAAATGAAGGTAAGATATTTTGCTGGCGCAAAAATCTTTGGTGAGCCATGAAGGATTCGAACCTTCGACCCTCTGATTAAAAGTCAGATGCTCTACCAACTGAGCTAATGGCTCATTTTCATATAAAACCAAATGGTGCCGGCAAGAGGACTTGAACCCCCAACCTACTGATTACAAGTCAGTTGCTCTACCAGTTGAGCTACACCGGCATGTGTTTTGCTGCTTAATGAAAGCAACGCATGGAAAGATATTTTGCTGGTGCAAAAATCTTTGGTGGAGGATGACGGGATCGAACCGCCGACCCTCTGCTTGTAAGGCAGATGCTCTCCCAGCTGAGCTAATCCTCCATAATATAATGGTAAGTTCATTTTACATTCTAAAAAAATGGTGACCCATACGGGATTCGAACCCGTGTTACCGCCGTGAAAGGGCGGTGTCTTAACCGCTTGACCAATGGGCCATTCTGATGAAAAAAATCCATGATGGCGTCCCGTTAAGGACATGTATAACTATAACAATTTATTTCGTAGAAGTCAACTTCTAAATAATCAAAAGTGAAAACTTTTTTCTCTTACTTATCGCACATTTTTTTGTGAGCCGAAAAAGAATATACCACATCTTCAAAGAGTATATCAATAGATATTTTAACCTTAATAGATTATTTTCTAATATTAATGTTAATATGCAAAGGTACATCTGTTATTTTTATATTTCCCCAGAAAAGATAATTTGCACTATTATAAACAAAGGTGTGTTTAGTCGATATACCTTCTGTCTTATAATGTATTTACCCATTAATCATAGTTTGTTTTTAAATTTTTTATATTACTGAATCGATAAAAGGATCTCACCCTTTACCCTTAAAATGAGATCCTTTTACCATTGCATTATTTCTTCTCAATCACGGTAAAACATGTACTATCCGGAAGGCGCACCGGATTTCCGGTTTCATCGGTAAGCTCGACTTTCTTTTCTAAATGTTCTTCATACCCTTCTTGCAGGTAATGCTCAAATAACAGGATTTCAGCCTGGTCTCCGAGCGTCGCCTGGATAAACTCCCGAAATCTTGATGGAGTGAAATAGCCGAATTGTTCCTGTACTTCATGGGGGTAAGCTTCTTCACCCCATGTATACGTATAAAGGAATTCCATCGCATCGTTTACATCAAGAAGGACGGCATCTTCTCCTACTAAGGTATAGGTGATCGACCTCCCCTTGAAGTCCCCCACGTATCTCTTGAAAAAGGAAAGGCCCCGTGGATCTTTAAAGCGAATGATCCGCTTCTCTTCTCCGGGCTCTGTCATGATGCCGTCCCGGATGATGATCCTTCCTTTTGGTCTGAGAGCTTTAAGGGAACTCTTTAAGGTTTGGGCAATGACCCCATGATTGAATTTTTTACCTTCGTACGGAATATAGGAAAACATCTCATGGAGGATCGACGAGAATACGATCGTGTCGGCCCCTTCGTTCCCGATGTAGTCTTCGAGCTTGAGAGCATCTCCCTGCATGACTTCCCATGGGGCGTTTTCCCTTTGCTTCTTCCGTTTCAGCTCCTCCACCACATTGACGGCAATGTCGATTCCGATGACGGTGGCTCCGGGGTGGTGACGGGTCAACAGGTCCAGCATGACTCCTCCCCCCGGACCGATATCGACCATTGTCTCTCCTACAGCGTAGTCCGAAATCTTTTTCTTGAAGTCCTGTGAGCTATTCATATCACTTAGGTAGGTTTGTTCATTGTTCAGCCTGTCATAGGCATCCTTCCTGAAGTTGAACAGGTCATATAACAGGACGATGGCCCGATCATAAAGGGGTGATTTTTCAGCTTCCTGGCAGAATTCAATCAGCTTCTCCCCTGCCCGTGAAAAAGAAAACCCGACCCCCGCCATTTCTTCCTGTGCATGAAGGGGCGCTGTGATCAAACGGACATGATCGTTTGAAGGGTGCTTACCGTTGACGATCTCTTCGATTGTGCATTCTGCAAGATACGATTCTATGATTCTTTTTTTATAAACATTGACGGTCTTTCTTCCTTTATAGTCGTAATACAGCTCCTTCATCAAGGGCTCAAAGGAAAGGTGTTCCAAGGCAATCTCCCGTGTGTTTCGTTCAATGAGCAGAAAGATCTTAATGCATTCTTCAAACGTAAAATCCGTAAGAGAGCCCTCAACATACCACATATCCGTTTTCCGAAAAAAATGTTCCAGAAGCTTTTCTGCATCGGGATGGGAACTCAGCCTTTCATCGTATACAGCGCCAACGTTTTCCCCCTGTAAAGAAGCAAGATTTCGCAACCTACGGAGCCTTTCTTGAAACGTTTGCTCTTTGGACACTTTTCCATCGCAAATCCAGCGGTTCACCTCTTCCATTTCCTTTTGTACCGAACTCCAGATCTCAGGGGATACTCCCGCTACAATACATTGATTCAAAGCATACAGAAGAGGAAACATTTCTTCTGTCGCCACGTCGATCAGAGGTCTCATGGATGAGTATCTGACTTCACCCCGTATGTATTGACCGGCGAGACCGTGTGTCAGGATCAGCACGTACAGTAGCTTCTCCCTCTCACGATTACGTTTTGCTTCCGGTCGTTTTTCCATTTCCGAAGCGTAAATTTGGGCTGACCCAATATTATGAATGGCGAGATGAAAGCCGTGATCGATCCACTCTCTTCGTTGGTGGGGTAGGCCGCACTTGGCCGTTTCGCTCCACATGAGGACTTCTTCCACTAACTCTTTCTCTTGTTGGTGCAGACTCAACCCGTCCAGTACTTGGAGTGTTCTTTCTACGTATTCCAGCACCGGATTTTGTGCCATTTGTTCAAGCGATTCAACTTGTTCAAGGTTCACGTTTTTCTCTTTCGTAAGAGAAAGGTATTTGAGCCACGTATGTTCCCGCAGTATGAGTGTATTTCCTGATCTCAATTCTTCTATTGCACGTAAGGATGAAAGCATTGTTTTCGCTCCCTTTTTCTCATTATTTACCTTTCCATCATACCTCACTCTGGTAAAGGAATGTCTGAATTTCCTTTTTCATAGACTTAAAGTAAAGGAAGGGAGCTGGTCTCAATGCTTGAGTGGAGCGCTGTTATCGCAGCCGTCGCGTTAGATTCTTGTGGCTTATTTGATTTTGACATTAAGGAGAGTCATGAACACGCTGGACGAAACGAAGAAGACACTGTCTGACATGAGGAAGGCCGTGAATGGGATTACAGAGGAGGCAGAAGAACTGATCCATACGGCCAACCAGATTTCTGTTGATGTAAAAGGAAAGATGAAAGCCGTTGATCCGCTGGTCGAGTCCGCACATGATGTCGGGGACATGATCCACAGTGTGACAAGCTCCGTGAAAAGGGCCGCTTCGCAAAATCGCACTCCGAAGACCATCCATACTCAGGAAAGCAAGCAGGTGCAGATTAAATTGAAGTAAACGGAAAAGAGGCCTGACTAAACGGCCTCTTTATTCTAGTCCATGCTCAAACCAGTCCACCTGCGACCTCCAACAGCCAGTACCCATGCATGAGAAAAACACAGCTGTAGGATACTGCCGCAAAGACTGACACGAGGAGCAACACCCTTGAGGACCGTTTATCCGTTTTAAGATGAAAAAGAAGGAACAGCAAAACGAACGAAAGACCGACCTTCAATAGTAGAAACAACCAAGGGTCCGTGAGATAAAGGGTATGCATGAGGGGATTGGATTCTGATATATACTGAAAATGCAAACCATACATTGTGACGAATGCATCTACGAGGTTAAGGAGTAAGATATAAAGCAGCAGGTACCTCATTATTAATCGATTCTCCTATTCGCTATTTATCGTGGTTTTAAACCATCATACCATACATTTCATTATAACACTCCTGTTTTGTTCTTAATAAAGAATATCAAACAAACGTTTATTTAGATCCTTACCACCTTTGTATTGATATGGTTGGGACCACTATTCAAACGTTTGTTTAAAATTCCGCAAAAAAAATCCCAACCCTACGAATAAGGTTGAGATTCCATAAATCTATCAATGTTTCTTTCTCTTCTTTCCTTTCTTCCCCTTCTCCTCCACTTTGATAACCACGGTAGTCAAAGGATCCAGGGTCAATGTGTCGTCGCTCATGGTAAAGCCTGACTTTTTTGAAACAGGATGCGTCCCCGCTTCATCATTATCCACCACAACTTTTCCTTTAGAGAAGTCATAGTCTCCGATAGACAGCGTCCTTGCTTCGTCATCTGCATTTACAAATACATAATACTCACCCGTATCATCCGTCGATACGTTCTTATACGCAAGCAGTAAGTCCGTATCAGCGATTTCAGGGATATCCATCAGGGATACATTTTGGTCGACCAGTTCTTTGTCGCCGAGTCGGAACGCATTGGTGGATCTTCTCAGCCTGATCAGACCTTCTGTGTATTCCCGTGTGGTTGTGTTGATTTCGTATTTCTTCTTGTTCGTTGCTTTTTCCCAGTCAAACATGTTGATGGCGTCGGATGAATCGTATGAGTCGTGGATGAAGTAGCCGAATGGGTCTCCATTTTCGTCCTCTAGCTCATGATATTTCTGTTCCGGTACGCCTTCGCCGAGCCACTGCTTGGTCCGGCCATATTCCTGGCCACCATGAAGGAATGCCGTCCCTTGTGATGTAAGAATCATCGAGTTCCCGAGTCGAATCCGCTTATGGATTTCCAAGTTATTTTCCGGGATGGCCGGGTCCTTTTTGATCGATTGGGCAATGACGTCGTACAGCGGCAGATTATCGTGGGCCGCGATGTACTGAACCATGTCGCCCGGATCGTCGTCAGCCGTGTTACCCGGCTGTCCCTTGATGTTATTAAAAATAGTGTTGATGTCCCGTGCGCCACCGGTCAGGAAGCGCGGCTCACCTTCTGAACCGAAACCGGATTTCAGTTCGTTCCGGATTTCGTCGGAGAAGACTCCCACGTCGTCGGTTTTGTCCATCCAGTCCTGATCAGCTCCCATTCCTTTTAAGGAAGGATCCGACAGGTGACCGGCGAATGTTCTCCAGCCTTCCCCGATGAACAGGGCCTTAGGGTTGATTTCGGCCGCTGCGTCGTAGGCTTTCTGGATGGCAGGATAGCTTGCATCCCCCATCATATCGAAGCGCATACCGTCGATCTTGTATTCGTCGAACCAGTATTTCACGGAATCCACCATCAGCTTCTCAGCCATCACATGGTTGGTGGCGAGGTTATTCCCGAAGCCGCCGAGGAAGTTCCCCTGCTCATCCTGGAACGCATAATAATTCGGCACGATATCGTTCAGTGTGCTTGTTTTGGCCATATGGGTGTAGACGACGTCGAGGACGACTCCCATGCCTTTATCATGAATCGCATCAATCAATCGCTTCGTTTCTTCGATGCGCAGCTGTGGATCGGTGGGATCCTCTGAATACGCACCGTCCGGGGAGAAGTAGCTGTGAGGATCATATCCCCAGTTGTACTCGTTGCCTCCCGCGGAATACTCAAGCTCCCGTTCTCCCATCTTCGTTTCATCACCGTAATACCAGGCCATGATCGGAAGCAGCTGGACGTGGGTCACACCCATTGATTTGATGTAATCAAGCTTTTTAATGAAGGCGTCATACGTGCCCCAACGTTCCTTTTTCAAATCCTTCTCGATGGACGGGTCGGACGTGAAGTCACGGACATGGATTTCATAGATGACCGCATCCTCCCGTTTTTCATAGCCATCGATGGAAGCATGAGTGAATTTCTTAGGGTCCGTCCCCTTCAAGTCGACGATCGCCGCTTTTCCGACGTTATCGTCGTCAGGTCCTGTTTCACCCTCTGTGTTGACGGTGAAGGCCGCCATGGATTTGGCGTACGGATCGAGTACTTTTTTCGTTACGCCATCATTGGTCACTTCGTATTGATAATAGAAGCCTTTCAAATCTTTCACTTTGAGGTCTTTTGCTTTCAAGTCCGTTGACCAGACACCCTTTTCACCTAAAGTCATTTCCACTTTTCCAATTAGTGACCTTGCGTCTTTTTTATGATAAATATTTGCGACCACCTTACTTGCTTTCGGTGCCCACAGTTTTAATGTGGCATTTCCTTTTTTATACGTGGCACCCAGGTCATCCCCATCGTAAGCATACTTGTTATCAAGCAGTCGCCATCCGGCTTCTGCCGAAACGGTCCTGCCCGAGTAGGTGATGGAAAGAGGGAGCTTTTTCAGGTCAAAATCAGCTTTCACTTCCACTGTTTTGTCTCCGGTAATTTTAACGCTATTTACTTTCACATCGGAACCAGCACTGTCTTTGATGGCAATGCCTGAAAGCAGTGCTTCCTCCGTCAAACCATCTGTCATCGTAAAATTCAGGCGGATCGTGTCATCCGAAATGACTTCAGATGAAACGAGTCCCGTCGCCACATCTCCATGAGGGGAAATGAAGACAGTATCTTCGCCCTCTTTTACCCAGAGTTGATCATATTTATCGAGGAGGTTGAAGGTTTTGTCTCCGCCGTCCTTATTACCGGTCGCTTCATTAAGAACTAGGAAGCCGATCTGTTTGGCATCGGCATTCAACTCAACGTCTACATACGCTCCGTATCGATCCTTCTTTGAAAAGTCGAGCGCGCCCGTCGGCCAGTCTGTTGTCGGGGATTTCACATCTCCCCACGTCCATAGGCCGAAGTTTTCATAATTCCCGTCTTCACGGTCATAGTGGATTCGGACCGTGTTCGCAGGCAGATCAACCGGCTCATACGTATACACCTTATCCGATCCCTGCTCGATCCAGATTTCATTCACGTCAGGGTTTGTGATGGAGAAGGATTTGTCTCCGCCATCTTTCCCCGCATCTCCCTTCGTCACATCCATGACGAGGAATCCGATGTTTTTTGCCCCTTCAGCAAGCGGCACGTCAATGTAAGCCCCGTAGCTGTCGGTTTTTTCAAACATCGTCGCGCCTGTCGGCCAGTTTGCTGATGGAGAGGCGACATCATTCCAGAGCCATGCACCGAAGTTTTCGTAGTTAGCATCCGTCCGGTTATAGTGGATGCGGATGTTGTTTTCAGGTACAGGTTCCGCTTCTGGATCTTCTCCTCCAGCCACTGCACCCTTGATGCTGCCGCCTTCAACCGTGAGAAGTGCCGTACCTCCGTCTGTTTTGGAAGGAAGGGTCAACGTTACCTTACCCGATTCAGTTGTAGGATAGGTTTCTCCGGAATAAGCATTGGTCACGACCGCATCTGGTGAATCAACCGTCAGCGTGATCTCTTTCGCTTCATCCGCGACGTTTAACCCGACGTACACGGAGTCGTCTTCATAGTCACGAGAGAATAATAGGAACTGGTCGCTATTCGAGCCGCCGACTGTATGCCTCTCACCCTTTGCAAACACATCCGAATGGGCTCCCCTGAAGTTTAGGATCTTCGTATAGTGATCCAGCACATCATTATTCTCTACATCATCCCAGTTCAGGTCATAGCGGTTATCATACTGAGGATAATTATTCGCACCACTCTGCCCAAGCTCTTCACCATAATAAATGACCGGCTGTCCTTTCGACGTAGCCTGAAGGGAGGCAGCAAGCTTCAGCTTGCCTTCGTCACCGCCGAGTGAATACAGGAATCCGTCTTCATCATGGCTCCCCAGGAATTGTCCAAGTGTGGCCGTGTTATCAATCTTCCCGTTTCGGGCCGTCAGTTTATCATTGGCCGCTTTCAAGTTGCCGCTCACAAACTCACGGGCGATATCCTTGAATCCGAAGTCAAGGAGGGAATCCATCATCCCTGTATCAAGGTAACCGTAGTCATTGTCGGAACTTGCGCCCCAGGCTTCCCCGATCATTTTGTGCTTCGGCATTTTTTCAGTGATCGCATTCTTGAACGACATCCATGTGGCGTCTTCCACATGCTTCACCGTATCGACACGGAAATAGTCGATCGTATTGCCTTTATCCGTTTTCGCTTTCTCGATCCAATCGGTCTGCCAGTCGATGATCTGCTGACGCGCTTCAGGATCTTCGGTCATTACGTCAGGAAGCCCGGCCAGTTCACCGACCACTTCGTCACTACCAACATTGCCCTGACGAAGGATGTCGCTGTACTTTTCACGTTCGGCGTCAGTCGGATATCCGGCAGGACGCTGATCTTCAGGCAGCTCGCCGTCGATTTCTTTCAATCCGTAACCGGTGTGGTTCAACACGACATCGACCATAATCTTGATTCCGCGATCATGTGCCTCATCAATCAGGTTATGGAAGTCGTCCATGCTTCCGAAGTGAGGATTAAGCTCGCCGAAGTTGCTCGCCCAGTAGCCGTGGTAGCCGAAGTAAGGCTCCCCCTCTTCCCCTTTTCTCACATCGTACTTCACATTCTCCACAACCGGACTGATCCAGATCGTGTTCACGCCAAGCTTATCAAGGTAATCGAGTTTGTCCGTGATCCCTTTAAAATCTCCGCCTTGATACGTGCCGCGTTTCGACTTGTCATAATTCAGGTTGTAAGGATCATCGTTCGACGTATCTCCGTTAAAGAACCGGTCCGTCAGCATGAAATAAATGATCGATTCATCCCAATCAAGGTCGGAATCGCCGACAGACTGCCTTGCTTTCACTTCGATTTCAGTACTTCCTTTATAGACGTTTCCGTAGGAGTCGACTGCGGTTAGAGGAATCGACTTCGTCCCTGCCGTAATGTCATCATCCACGGAAAGGGTCACTTCATTCAGTGACGGATCGATCTCAAACTTCTCCGATCCGCCTAATGAAGAAACATCCGCCGTGATTTTTTGAATCTTTAAACCATCTGTCAATCCTTCGATGTCAACATTCAAGACGGCATTTTCGTTATAGTCCACAGCTGCAGGAGCCACAGAACCCGTCACTGTCAGATCGGCTTTCTGGAAATCAAGAACCGATTTGCCGTCCACCGTATTGTAAGGATCACTCACTTCCGTCGTCACACCATCTTTTGTGACTAAAAAACTGTACTCATTTTTCCCGTTAGGAATGTTGTCGTATGGCAGAACGAACCGCTCATTCTCCGGCTCATACGTCATTTCCTTCGTTTCTCCGTTGTACTTTAACTCCACTTTTTCGATCGTATCCATTTGATCGTTTTGGAAAAGGTTCTTGTCACGATAGTAGAATGTCGCATCCCCCTGATCGATGACCGGTGCGGACCCGTCCGGTACGATGCGGATCTCCTCGACACCACTTGTTATGTAGGCCTTGGTGAGGGTGTCGTTCTTATTCACTTTAATGAAGCGGTCGCCGAATTCTTTTTGAGCCGTACCCCAATCCTCGGTACTGCGCAGAACAAACCCGAACTGCTCCGTTTCAGGTGCGACGGCGATGTTCGCTACCGCCACTCCGTTTTCATAGGAGTCGAAGTTGATTTGATCATCCTTCACCCCTGTATTCCATGCCCATATGTTCCAGCCGTCGTACGTTTCGTCTTCACGGTCATACGTGAAGCGTACCGTGCGGTCACCGGAATCCGCTGCTGTCGCCGCCTCATTTCCATCGGCAACCGCAGAAGCCGCCGGAGCGAATGGTGACCACAGACTGATCAGCATCATCAATGTCATTACCACTGAGAAGTGACGCTTTGTCCTATTTCTCATTCATGTTTTCCCCCTTAATTGGATAATAGAATAATAGAAGTGCTCGTGATGATAGTTGTGAAAACGTTTGCACAAATGGTTAAAAAAATGTAAGGTGACTCCCGGGGTAGTATTTTCGAACTAATGCAAACGCTTGCAATTGTCTGTCTTTTTTATTCTACAATAGATGGGTTGGGGGTGGCTATATGACTATTGGGGGATTTTTTACTTATTTTGCTTGTTCAGTAGGAACGATCTACGGTTTAGAAATGAAGGGTTTGAATACTCCCCTCTTGCTCCTCCATATATTAGCCTATTTCCCTCGCGCCATCATATAATAGAAGGAAGGATTTCATGACAGGGGTGAGTTTTATGAAAAAAATGGTTTCACTTACCTACTTATTCGGAGTTGTCTTCATTTTAACCAGTGCACTTTATTTTTTCGCTTCTAACTGGCAAATGTTTTCGCGGCTTGAAAAAGTGGCCTTAGCGGGGGCATTGATTCTATTGTTCTATGGAGCGAGTTTCCTGTTGGAACGTGTTTTGAAGGGAGCCCATTTCCTTTCGAATTGGCTGTTGGTCAGCGGGGTGATTTCCTTTGGTCTTTCCGTTGCGTTGCTCGGGCAGCTGTACAATTCCCATGCGGACAGCTATTTATTGTTTCTTGTCTGGTCCATTCCCGCCCTGCTGTTCAGCTTGTACACGCGATACGGCGGATTTTACTCATTGACCCACATCCTCCTCCATTTGACGATCTACTTTTATTTGTTCCCTTCCACTCCATTCGGGCACTGGACCCTCGCCCATGTGTGGATTGCATTCGGAGTCGGCATCGCGAATATGCTCTTATTTTTGATTATCAAAAAAGGATATATCCATTCAAAGCCATTGCTTTACCTGAGTCTCGTCTCTGCCAATCTTCTTCTTATCGTCACGGCTTTCGAAAATGAGTATTCCGCTTTCTTCACTCTGTTCTATATAGGCATCCTCGGAGTCGGGGTGTACCGGTATTTTCATAAGGAAACATCCATCTTTATCATTCTATCAATGTTCGGAACGGGGTTTATCATCATCAAAATGTTCGAGCTGATGGCAAGATACGTGTCCAGCCTGTTCTTCATCGGTCTTTTACTGGCAGCCATTCTGTTATTAACGGGAAGTGTTTTCCTTGTGAGCTATTTACGGAAGCATTCCGCTTCCCGGCATTGGACAAAGACGATCTTCGTGGCAAGTGTCACGACTATCGCGTCTGTTTTCATCGTAGCGTCTGTTTTCGGCCTGCTTTCATTGTTCATGGTGGATGTCTCCATGACCACTCTATTTGTATTGGCGACGGTATTTCTCGTCATTCCGAGTACAGTAACCAACTGGCCGTCCCCTGTAAAATATTCGCTTATAATGACCGGCATCGTGATCGGAATGATAGCAAGTGTATTTGATGAATTTTCGTTTGTGATGTTCTTTGTTTTCGCCTTTGTATTCTATTTTGAAAAACGGACTGCTGCGCGATTTATCTTTTACCTGCTTTTTCAATTGAATACAGCGATCTTCTTAGGGCAAACGATGGAACTGGGTGCTCATGCCCTTCTGCTGGTGATGGTGCTCTTAAACGTGATTGCATACCTCCTGCTGAAAAATAAACAGGTCCTTCAGTATGGAGCGTTTCTCAGTGGATTCACAGCCCTTTTCTCGTTAACGACGATTGATCTATCGTTGAGTCTTCATATTATCTATTGCACGTTGTTTTTCCTGATAGCAACCTTATGCGTGTATGTTTTCAAAAAGCAGGGTCTCCGGCTTTATTGGGTATCATCCCTAGTATTCTCGTTCATGCTCATCGTCCAGTTGTATTACGATCTGGCCTGGAAGCTCGTTCATAAATCCTTGCTCTTTGCCGTTTTGGGGATCGGCTTCTTACTGGTGGCCGGTTACCTGGATAGGAAGGGTGGCTTTGAACGGAAATCGCACTCGATACTGGCAGGGAAAACGCTCGGCATCCTGTTCATCATATGTCTTCAAGGCGGATGGATCGGGTATCAGGTGTATTCGAACGAAACCTTACTCCAAAACGGGGAAACGGTCATCCTGGAACTTCAACCAGTCGATCCAAGATCTCTCCTCCAGGGGGATTATGTGGAATTGAACTACAGTATTTCTCAACTGGAGGATACCTCCATCGATGACAACGGGCCCGTCACGATTGTATTACGTGAAAACCCACAGGGGGTCCATGAATATTCAGGAGTTTATAAGTTTAATGGGAAATGGAATGCGTCTTATGAAAAGAAACCCGATGACGTGCTCTTAAATGGGAAAGTGACAAGCTCGTGGGACAACAGTGCCCAGGTCACGTATGGAATCGAACATTTCTTCATTCCCGAAGGAACCGGCCTCGATGTTGAAGGGAAGATGAAGACTGCGGTGGTGAAAGTGAGTGATAAGGGGGATGGGATATTGGTGCGGTTGCGGGACTAGAGGAATGGTTGTTATGTGAAACTGTTTTTATGGTATGGGGGGTGGGATCTTTCCACCTCTATTTTGGATGAGGGTCCGGGGTAACATGTGCGATGCCAGCCCCTCATTGTTCACCTTTATTTAGATTTAATGAGTTCCGTCATAATTGAATTCTCCTTATATCCCTCAGATGTTTCTTTATGTACCCCATTATCATTGACAATGATTTGATAAGTCCCTTTAGGAATTGTGTCCATACTTTCTAAATCATTTGAAACTTTTTCTAGAATGCTTTTACTCGGAGATACCCTCTCCTCTTTCATAAACAAAATAATATTAATGTTTAGATATTCTTCAGCAAATAAGTCCTCATTGAATGCACGTTTCAGATCTTCTTTTTTGGCATCCGGATTTTTCATATATAATTCAAACACTGGCTGTATTGCCTCATCACCATAAAATGAAGTCATCGTATAATAAGGGGTCATGACACCTGATCCACCGACTTTCTGCAGTGATTCGACCGTTCTCCCTGTTACCTTATTATCCGACACCACTTCGTCAAGGTATTCTTCCAGGTTCTGAAACTCATCATCAAATATCAGTCTATATAAACCTTCCCTGATCCCTTCTTCCACCACATCTTCCTGGGACATGACATCTTCAGACATGATTTCTTTCGTTTCCTGATTGATTGGGACAATGGCATAAGAATAGAAATGAACAGGTCCGGTTGATTCAACAAACACCGTCATTCCATCAGCATTCCCCACTAGATTACGAACTTCAATTTCAGTCTTATATTTCTCTAAGAAGAAATCCTTTACCGCCTTTTCCACTTCCCCGCATTTAGCCTCGGCAATCTTATCGTTTTCGTCACCATTTTTCAAAGAGTAACCTTCTCCTTTGTATTCCTGCACGCTGGCATATTGAGCTTCCTCTTGATCCAGCGTACTCTTCTTTTCTGAAAATGTATTCATACATCCAGCTAGAAGAATTGTCAGTCCTATTCCCAATATGACTCCTCTAATTTTTCTGTCCATGAGTATCTGCTCCCCCTATACGGGTCTATGTACCAACAACTAAATGAAATCCCTTAAAATCGGCAAAAAAAGAGGAACAAGCAAAGGACCTGTCCCCCTATAATGTGACACGATCCACTTGTTCTCGCAGTAGGATCATGTTGTCTTTCAGTCTTTTTGAAATTTCGCATAAAGCCTGGACGGAGTTTCCTTTATGATGGCTAAGCTGGTAGACTATATCGTCAAAGAGCAGCTCCATCTCTTCATGGATGGCCATGGCCGATACATTGTAAAGGTGGATATTGGCGTAGTCCGTTGAGTCAAAGATGGCAGAGTCGATATAGGGCTTGAAGCTCTCCAGTAAAGCAGGGAATCCGATGGTCAACCTGGTTAATCCATCCCTGAGACCTTCAATGGTTCCAGCCAGTTCGTCGATTGGCTCCAATGCGGAAGATACGTATGAGCGGATTTTGTCATCGAAGTCTGAGAAGATGCTGATGATTTTTCCAGGGACCGTTCCGCTTAGCGCTATGTTCATGGCGCCTTTGATTTGAGCTGATATCATCTCCAACGTATTCTCAATGGCGAACGCAATTCCGGTCAAGGTTCCTAACAACGGAAGAAGCAGACCGTGTGAAGCTCCTTTGAAACTCTCAAAAGATCCTTCTAGAATGACTTCTTTAACCTTCATTCCTATAAGCATATGATCAGAGGTTTGCAGGATATAATCGTTTTTCTTCGGCATCGTCACCGTATGTTGAACGGAAGCCCCAGAAGAAATGCTGGCGCTCAAGGAGGCATCCCGCTCACCGAAGTTCGTTCCCAAATCGGAGACCTGTTGTTTGAACTCTGCAATGTTACTATTCAGCTTTGCAGTATTGTGGTTGATAATTTTATAGTGTGCCAGAATATCGTTTACAAGGACATCCTCAAGGGTCTCTTTCCCCCCGCTAAATAGCTGCGGGATTTCTTTATGAAGGATGTTCTGAAGGAACCCGGTCAGATTGGTGATTCCACCTTTGAACTCCAATAACTGACTACGTGCCTGCCCGAAAATACTCTCCACACTGATACTTCTGTTGAATAAGTGCTCAACCAATTCAGCAGGCGGGGAATTCAACACTCCATTGAGGGATCGGCTTGCATTTTCAGCCATATCGACAAGGGAAATGAGATGATCGATTTCTGAGGTCAACCGGTGACTGGTTGTCGTGATACCGATGAATAAAGGGTTACCAATCAGATTTTCAAAGGAATCCTCAAAGATCATCTGCAATCGGCTTAACCGCTCTGAATGACGGTCGCCTTCATGCTGGGCGATCTCTTCTGAATGGATCAGGTACTCCTGAGCATGACCCAGCCTTTCAGAAACATCCCCTTGCATCGCTTCCGCCAACAGGTTGAGGTTGTCACGATTGATCTCGATTCTATCTGAATGTCCGCCATAAAGGGGTTCGCCGGTCCAGATGCTTGTCATGATGTGGGCATCAGCTTCGTCGTAGATTTTACCATAACCCGGTTCTCCATCTATGCCTATAACATATTTCCCCCCATCGGTATATCCTGTGTGATTATTTTTCAGGATGTTAAACTTATCACCGATCTGCGGTATTCCTGTTGATATATCATACCTCTTACCGGGGATGCGTGAATCGAGATGCAGGGCAATAAGGGTGCCTGTCAGGACATCATAGTTGGTGAAGTAGTTGGTGATGTTGTCGTAGCTTTTGTTAGGGTCCGCCATCCCTTTTGGGAGAAGAGCAGCGTTAAGCGTAACAGATTTCACTTCTGGATGTTCAATGGCTACTGAATTGGCCAATGGTCCACCTAAAGAATTTCCAGTAACTGATTTCACACCTCCCAAAGATTCATATTTTTTGTTCATCTTATTATAGTACTCCTGAGCTGCCTCCAGTTGGGGAAGTGTAAGGTCACTAAGTAGTTGAGCGTCGGTTAGGAGATCTTGTTTTCCATTATCCGCTGCTGCATCAGTCCCTACATAAACTATAGAGACTTCCTTTGTTGTATCATTTATTACCGTCATTGCATCCAAACCCGTAATATCACCATATTTAGAGTCCATTACTATATATACTTCATTATTTACTGTTAAAATGTCACCTGTTTCTGCACCCTTGTAAGCGTGTAACCCCGCCAACTCTACTAAATTTTTATCATTGTTTTTCGTATTAACCTTTTCTAGTTTGGTTAAATTATTCACTAGGATACACCGCCTTACTCCTTAATAATTTCATTTGGGATAGCTTTTTCTAGTGAATTATCTTTTACCCCTTCAAATGATTGTTTCAGAACTGTATTGTCGTTAAGGAAGATGCTATAAGCCCCTCTTGGTATATCAACCATACTTTCAATATCGCTAACTACTTTATTAAAAACTTTTTCATCTGGATCAGTATTTTTATCTTTCATAAACAAATTTATAACGACTCTAAACTTAGTAGGATCAAATGCTTGCTCATTATAAGCAGCCCTTAATTCTTCTGTGCTAACCTGAGGATCTTCCATATATAAATCATAAACCGGTTTAATTGATTCATCATTCACAACAGTAGATGACAGGAAATAATAAGGAGTCATATAACCAGATCCACCCACATTTTGGAGGGATTCAACCGTTCTTCCAGTAACAGGTTCTTCGTTTGCAATTTTTTCTAAATAATTATCTAAGTGATCAAATTCGTCTTTAAATATACTCCTGTATAGGCCCTCAGTTATAGCACTCTCCACCTGTCCCTCTTGAGAAAACACACGGTCGGATTGAATTTTTTCATTGGATTTATCAATGGGAACAATTGCATACGTGTAAAAATGAAGCGGATTGGTTGATTCCACAAATACTGTAGCTCCGTCTTCATTGCCCACAATATTATGCACCTTCACATCTGTCTTATATTCTTTCAAGAAAAAGTCTTTAACCGCTTTCTCTACCTCCTCATGATTCGCTTCTGCAATTTTGTCTGTTTCTTTCCCGTTTTTAAGGGTATACCCTTCTCCCGTGTATTCCTGCACTCTTACATATTGATTCTTGACTTGTTTTTCAGCACTCTCTTTCTCATCCACACCATTACCATTCGCATTATCCATATTCATACATCCTCCAAGTAATAATGAAAGTCCGATTCCATATATGATCCACTTATTTTTTCTGTTCATGAATGTCTGATCCTCCTAATTGGATGGGTTCATTTTAAAGAATTACCTTTATATTGTATAAAAGTCTGTAAAGTATTAACAGTTCAATTGGGAATTCCTTAGATCAATCAGGAAAAACAGGAAAAAAGTAGTGGTGATGATTCGTTTCTACATTTCTTTTAACCTATTCTTATTGCTGGAATTGTCGTGAGTCTTCAGACTTATACATTTGTATAATTACCCCAATTATTCAAATCATAACCTGTTGGTCTAGAAATTTTTGTAAGGTATGAACAGGGTAAGAATCCCTATTTCCCCCTAATCACTTCCTGCTCGATTGAATTATCTTTAAAGCCTTCAAACGATTCTTTATGGACGCCGTTGTCATTTATCGCTACCCTGTATGTCCCTTTTGGGAAATCGTTTCTTTCCTTTATATCCCTTGCAATCCGTTCCATGACCTCTTCACTGGGCTGGACGTCCTCTTCTTCCATGAAGAGCATGATATTAATCCTTAGGTTATCCGCTTCGAATAAGTTCCCATCATATGCTTGCTTCAATGTTTCGATACTCATTTGATGATCTTTCATATATAATTCATACACAGGCTTGATGGCTTCATCGCTGTTTAGTGATGACACAAAATAATAAGGCGTCATATATCCAGAGCCGCCAACATTTTGAAGGGATTCTACGGTTCTACCAACAACCTTTTCCTCCGAAACCACCTTCTCAAGATACGAATCCAGCTTCTTAAATTCTTCCTCGAATATCAACCTGTATAACCCTTCCCGAATGCCTCTTTCCACTTCCCCTCCCTGTGTCCTCACCACCCCAACGGAAATACGATCTGTTCCCTGATGAAAGGGGACGATGGCATAGGTATAAAAATGGACAGGTCCCGTCGATTCAACAAACACCGTCACTCCGTCCTTATTTCCTACGAGATTATGAATCTCCACCTCGGTTTCATAGTTCTCCATGAAAAATGCTTTGACAGCTTTCTCCACTTCTTCACGGTTCGCTTCTGCAGCCTTACCGTTTGCTGCTCCATTTGTCAGTCGATACCCTTCCCCTTTATAGTCCTGCACCCGTTCGTATTGTTCTGTCACTTCTTTTGATGTGCTGCTATGTTTCATACAGCCTCCCAGTAACATGGAAAGTCCGATTGCATACTTGATCCACTTATTTTGCCGAACCATGAAATTTCACCCTCCTATCCATTCCATCTATTCCTTCACGATGGAATCCGGAAACGATAATTCCAAGGAGTTCTCTTTCACCCCATCATCCACCTTTTCATTGATTAAATTGTCATTGATGAAGATGTTATAATTTCCTTTCGGTATCGAGTCCATCGCCTTTAGGTCTTTTTTTATTTGATTAAATAATTTTTTATCAGGTTCTGCCTGTTCCTTTTCCATATATAATTGAATCGTAATCGTATAATCCTCTGCTGAAAAGTCCACCCTTGAGAATAGCGGTTTCAGTTTACTCACCGGAGTATCCGGGTCTTGTAGATATGCTTCATATACTGGCAGGGTCGCTTCATCATCAGGAGGGACGGACAGATAATAGTATGGAGTCATATAGCCTGATCCCCCTACATTTTGAAGGGACTTTTCCGTTTTCCCGACCACTGGGTTCCCAGAAACAATTTCACTCAGATATTGATCCAATTCCTGAAACTCTTCCTTAAATAAAAGTCTGTACAGCCCTCCTTGAATGTTGCCTTCAATGTCCCCGTCCAGAGATGAAACGTCCCTGACCTTTTTTTCACTTAAGTCCATCGACACAATGGCACTATTATAAAAGTGGACGGGGCCTGTCGATTCTACAAATACTGTCGCACCATCCACATTTCCCACTATGTTATGGACTTTGACATCCGTTTTATAGGTTTCCATAAAGAAATCTTTCACTGCTTCTTTTACTTCTTTGCTTTTTTCTTCAGCGATTTTGTCCGCTTCTTCTCCACCTCTAAGCACATATCCATCCCCATCGTACTCTTGCACTCTTACATAAGTGTCTTTATACGGACCATTCGTTTCATCCTTTTTATTTAAACAGGCTCCCAGCAATAAGGACAGGCCAATCATTCCACATATACTCTTCTTGTATTTAGTCTTCATGCGTTGCTCATTCCTTCCATATATCAAGGGTCAATTACCATACCTCACTGCTGCTTGAACGACCGCTTCATAATCTCATCCGGAGTGGTTCTTTTAACGGAATTTTCATTTATCCCTTTAGACTAAGATGGTTTGAGTACGGAATTGTCCTATACCAACCCTTCTGTTATGGCACTTCTCCCCTGTCCTTCGTGGTAAATAGACCTAATTTTCACGTTATCCCATAAATGTATAATTACCCCAACTCCTATCGTTATAAGCTATTTGTTTGATTACAAATGAGTTGTTCGGAAAAAAATTACATAAGGAGATCACGTTGCCTGAGCTAGGAACGAAGTCAATAAGGTCTCGGATATTCCGGGTTGAAATATCCAAGCCCCATCTATATAACCCTCTCATTTAAGAAGCCCAAAGGAACAAGTTCCCTTGGGCACATAAATACGATCAAGCTATTGAGTGATTTGCATTTCTAAGTGACTCAAAACGTTCCAACCGACTAGGCTGCATCCCCCCGCTCTTTCTCCAAAGCTCTCCTCCGAAGGCCTCTTCCACCGATCACACAGGAAATTCCTATTAATGTAAGGGCAATCAAAGATAAAGTGCTTCCTTTTTGGTAAGGAAGATTCGTGTAATATCCATACTTCTCTCCAGAGAGTCCCCTAATCCATTGTGTCTCCATTTTAGACTTACGATTCACCCCGAAATTACTTACCTTTATCACTCCATTTTCATTTACGTGGTACGTACGAAATTGTTTTGATTCAGGTGTCAGGCGAAGGGCCATGATAAATGATTCTTTCCCGGTTTTCTTATCCACCATGACCTTGTATTGAATGGCATCAGTAAACGCACTCATTTCCTCTGCATCAGATTCAACCTTGAAGCCTTTCATCTTTGCCTCAGGTTCATCTTTCACTTCCAGAATAATCGCTCTGTCCGGTCCATCTTTCTCTTCCAGAAACGTATTCACCTTTACTCCATGAAACACCTGGACAGGATAGACCTCGCCATCTTCCTCCAATGACCTGAACTCATACTGTTGATCGAATCGGGATTGATAGAATGTTTCCCTGATGGATTGAAGGACAAAATAAGCAGCCAGGGTGAGGATAAGCAACCCTACTATGAATATGAAGTGACTTACATATAACAACCGTTTTTTCATAGTGATTCATCACTCAAATCTATAGAATTTGATTTGTATACTACTTCTTTAACTGTTCTCCATTCCCCTTTGGGAAACACGCCAATTTTTTTGAAACTTTTTGTTGAAACAGAGGGATTGATGTCTCATTATAAGAGCCAAGGGACCTGTACCTGTGAGATATCTGTAGGGGGTGGGAAAATGGATTATTCAGTGATAGGAAAGAAGATTAAAGAAATGCGGAAGGTAGTCGGAATTACGCAGAAGGAACTGGCTGAAGGTATTTGTACACAAGCACTTATCAGCCGGATTGAAAAAGGAGATATTTACCCCAGTGCCACCACCTTATACCAAATTGCCATTAAATTGGGGGTGGATGTAAACTACTTCTTTGAGATTGGCACTACACCCCGGCTGGATTACATAACTGAAGTGGAAAAACAATTACGGCACTTTAGGATATATAGGGAATACGAAGAAATGATGGAGCTGATCAAGACAGAGGAAAAGAATCCCCTATTCTATAAAGATGACGAGAAACTTCAACTTCTTTATTGGCATAAGGGAATCTATCAGTTCGAAGTCGAGAAGGATCCTTCGAAGGCTTTTTCTCTTCTAGACCAAGCCTATCATTTGACTGCACACCGAAAAAAGGCCATGTCAGAACGCGAAATGCAAATCCTTTCAAGTAAAGGTTCCATGAACTTCACGTTAAAGCACTATGACTCAGCCCTTCATTATTATAACCAAGTGGAGACGGCCATTCATAAAACCGTTCCATTGCAGGATAAATCGATCAAGACCAAATTATATTATAATATAGCCAGAGTATTGACACGTATGGGCGAACTGGAACAATCAACTCGCTATTGCACCAAAGCCATTAAATGGTGCCTTGAGGAAGAATTGTTATGGGGCGTCGGGGAATTGCATTATCAAATAGGCTATAACTATGAGCTGGCTCATCAATATGAAAAGGCACTCTCATACTTTCGCAGGGCTTTGCATATGTTTGAACTGCGGAAGGACGTTGCCTACATTTCATTTCTCCGTCCAAAAATGGAAGAGATGGCAAAAGACCTCTCGGATTAAGATGAAATGACCTCCAACAGTAGGGGGACGGTTCTTCTGCTTCCTCCAAAATGCAAAAATAAGCACGGGAACCGTCCCCGTGCTTCCCTTGAAAGGTTGATGATGTATGCCCATAATACGACATGATATTTTTATCGATGCACCCATCCACGTTTGCTTTGACTTAGCAAGAAACGTAGATGTCCATACCGAAACGACAAAGAAGACAAAGGAAAGAGCGATTGACGGTGTGACAAAGGGACTGATGGAGAAAGGAGATACCGTTACTTGGGAAGCCACCCACCTGGGAGTCAAACAAACCTTAACCGCCAAGATCATAGAGATGAAAAAACCACATCAATTTACAGATGTCATGATAAAGGGAGCATTCCACTCATTCACCCATGTACACGAATTTATTGAAAGTGGCACAGGGACGATCATGAAAGATACCTTTACGTATCAATCTCCACTTGGCGTACTGGGAGTCATAGCTGATAAGATATTCTTAGAAAAATATATGAGAGATTTTCTTGTTGGTCGTGCGGTAGAGTTGAAACGGATTGCTGAGAAAGATAGATGAGACACTTAAGATTCGAGGGTGTGATTTCTTTCTTCTCGGGCAATGTCGAATTGACCTTTACTCTCATCTAAACAGTTGTTTACATAAATGAAAAGCATAACAGAAGCAAGGGGACGGTTCTTCTGCTTCCTCCAATACTTAAAAAGAAGCACGAGAACCGTCCCCGTGCTTCCTTTCATTCTCAATTTTTAATCTATCGTTTCACTGTGAATTTTTTCGGAACCGTTGAGAGGGTCAATCCACTCTCATCTTTCACCGTCACCTTCACATAATAATCTCCATCCGGATATTCACTGTCAGGAACCCAAGGCAGATTATAGATGGAATGCTCGTTATAAATATCTGCTTCTTCAAGCGGGTTCCCCTCTGCATCGGTGATTTCCAAATGCCAATCAAGGCGTTTGTACTCGAAGAGCGTCAGGCGCAACGGTTTCGTTTCACTTACGCTTGATGCGTTGTTGATGCCCAGATAGTTAATCAGTGGCTCGGCGTTTAGATACGATTCATCCCCCTGATACGCAACCCCTACATTTCTGGCGTTGTCTAAACCTGAGATAGTGACAAGCTCAGGCTTCACTTTGGAGATATACTCTGATGCCCCGTTTTGAAGCCTTTTCCATTCACCATTAACCCAAAGCATGCTGCCAAGGGGTCCGGTGCCTGTGTCTGTTACATCCCAACTGATATGGTAGTTTCCATCCGGCATTTCTTCCACCTTGATGTCTTCCACTTTAGGAGCTTTGGAATCTACCTTTACCGGAATCTTGGTCACTTGTGGCTCTGCACCTTCATAATTCAATGTACTTGTATAGACGTAATAGTACTGTCCATCCGGTACTATTTTTCCTTCATGATCAGTAGAGTTCCAGAAGAATCCTTCCATTTTATAAGAGTAATTCCTGAAGCTCATAATGTTTTTTCGGAATGGATACGGACGTCCATCCTCTGTGAATTCACTGAAGTTTCCTATTTCTTTTATGGTATTGCCTTTCTCATCCTGAATACTCAAGGACATCTCCTTCAGATTGCGCAACGCGGTGAAGGAAGGAAAAACCCCTTCACTGACGGATTGTGGCGAGACACCTATCTTTTCTTTCTTGAATGTTTGGGTAACGGGATCATATCCGACAGGCAGGTCATCTATCTCATTGAATAGGACGGTGTACCCCAGGAACGCATCCCCTGTCACAGGGCTTTCATCCACATTCGCCATGGAATCCCAGTCACCGTAGTATCCCATAAGCGGGACGGAAAGAGTCGTCAGGTCTTTTACCGAGCTTCCCTTTGGCACAAAACGGACAAACCCTTCGATGAAGCGCCCTTCGCTCAACTCTTCAGGCAGTTCAACCGAAATCTTCACCTCTTCATCACGCTTAGGTTTGTATTGGATCGGTTCGTCCTGGTTGTACGTCCGGCCGTTGATCTTGATGTCCGCTCCTGTCACCGGGACACTGTGAAGCGTTAAGTATTCTCTTTCCACTCCATCATGTGTTTGCTTCGTCGTTTCATCTGTGACGAGATCAATCATAATTTCATATTGATGCTGAGGCTTCACCAGGTTTTCCTTTAAAGGCTCCACATTCAATGTAAAATCAAAGCTGCGTCCCACCTCTTTTAGAGCAACAGATGCAGCCTGTTCTGTCGGTACCCCGACACGTTCAAGAAGATAAGGCGTCTCCACTGCACGGTCGATTTTCATGATTCCGGCACCTTGTCTTCTTGGGGAATAGACCGCATTTTCATCGGTTGGATCTGTCAATGTTTCGGACGTATTCATCAAGGCGTTCTTCGCTTTCAACACGGTTTCCTTATTTTTTGGAAGACCCAGCTCCTGATAATAATGCTGTAAAAGAAGGGCTGCGCCGCCTGCTACCTGCGGGCTCGCCATGGACGTTCCGCTCATGGTTTCATATTCGTTATTGATCACCGTCGAATAAATCTTCCCGCCCGGCGCCGTGATTTCCGGCTTGAAGCTTAGATCTGTTGGAGATCCGAAAGAGGAGAAGGTCGACATCGGCTCTGTTGCCGTGTTTTGAACCTTTAGTACATCGTCAGTCAGCTGAGCCGTCAATTCTTCACCAGACTTCAATCGCTCTGCGAGTTCATTTCCTCCTGCTTGATCCGTTGTGACAGCCGGAATGAAGTACGGGCTGAAGTATAGATTTGTTGCATACGATGTCAACTGGGGAGGCGGAATCACCATCACCGCTACCGCACCTTTTCCTGCAGCTGCTGTCTGCATATACGTTGATGGGGCATAGTATTGTGATGGCTGTGCGACTGCAATCTTCCCTTTCAAATCAAGATCCTTGACCGCTGCTGAATTCCCCTCACCAACGTAGACCAGTTCGTATTCCTTAGATGGATCCAGCGTCCCGTTCAATTTCTTGATCCCCTGTTGAATTTGATAGCCCAACAGACTTCCATCCGACAAACGCAGACCGTCCACGGTCATCATGTCGTTCTCTGAAGAAGCGACTTGCAGGGCATAAGGCGTCACGCCGGGATCTCCTACGAGCCCGATGTCAGGATTTTTCGCTAAAGGCAGTTGAGACCTTTCCAGCAAATTGTTCTTTGTGCTGTAAGCCGCATTCCCTGCCGCCGCAACAACCAGTACGCCTTGTTCCGTTGCATATTGAATCGAACGCTGGACGGGATCATCCGGATCGACATTCCCAGCCTCGGATCCGAGGCTGAGGTTGATGACATCCGCTCCCATTTCCACAGCATGATAGATTCCTGCCGCGATATCATCGTCATAAGCGCCGCCACCCTTATCGGAGAAAACCTTTTCCGCTAAAAGCTGTACATCGGGAGCGACTCCCTCTACTTTTTTCTTTTTTTCTTCATAGGCTCCAACGATTCCGGCTACGTGGGTACCATGGGAATTGGAAGATGGAATGACGTCAGTATCGTTGTCTGCCCAGTCGTATCCTGTAGGGACTTTTTCTGTATACCACGTTTCATTTACTTCGGTTTGCTGAAATTCATCCTGAAGATTGTCCTTGGTCAACTTTGCAGCCTTTTTTCCTTCTTCTGAAAGCTGCATCGCTTCATGACGATGGTCCACCCCGGAGTCAACGATCCCTACGACCATCCCTTCTCCGCGCGTGTTATATTTCGTCCACGTGTCCATTGCTTTCACGAGTTCTTTGCTGTCTACAACGGTATGCTCATACTGCCTGGAAATGCGAACATCCTTTACCCCATCCAGCTTAGCAAACTTTTGGGCTTCCCCGAGGGTTGTATCAACGCTGAATCCGTTGAAGCCTTTGAAAAATGTATGTCTGACTTTAGTCGTTGAAGATTTCTTTCCGGAAATCGCATTCTTCACTTTCTCCACTTGTCCCAAGGTGGATGACTTCGCATTTTTGTCCACCTCGACCTCCACAATGACCCTTACCTTTTCGTTCGGATTGAAGGCAGATTGATCCATCCCATACAGTGGATCATGATTCTCCTCCATCGCCTTTGCAAAGGGATTGGATTTCTCAGCAAGCACCGAATGTGGCACCTTGTTCTGTTTAGAAAACTGGAATTCCGCACTTGCTGATGCCCCGAACGTCCCTGCAGCCATCACGCATGCCAATAAAGATGGTACGATTTTTTTCTTCATGCCCTAACTTCCCCTCTACTATCTTGTAATCTAACGTTTCTTACTTTTAATAGTAGATAGAGAGGTCACCGCAGTAAATGGGGGTTTTCCACGCACAATCCTAAGGAAAAATAAAGGCCTTTTCTACCAAATATAGTCATCGAGAGCATAAATATATAGTTATAAAGCCTGTCATTTTGTGCTAGAACCCCCCTTTTATTAAAATACCTTCCACTCAATAACCCCAAGTTGGGAAGCAAGTGCTTCCGCTTAGAAGCAGGGGGACGGTTCTTCTGCTTCCGCTTAAACGCAAAAAGAAGCACGAGAACCGTCCCCCTGCTCCCTCCCAAAAAAGATTACACAAATCCTTCAACGGGTATATTGTCTTGTAGACTATATAACTAAGAAAGGATGATTCTGTGCTAACAACGATTTCGTGGATTTTTCTGGGGATAGGGTTGTTGTCTTCCCTGATTATATTAGTGGATGTGCTCAAGCATCCGCAGAAGATGAAGATCATGAACATAGTGTGGCCAATCAACGGATGGTTCTTCGGCCCAATCGCTCTGTGGACGTACTTCAAGTGGGGGCGGGTGAAAGCGAAGGATTTAGAGAAGGAAGACAACCGAGGTCATGGGGCCAAGGTATTCGTCTCCACCAGCCACTGCTCGGCAGGATGCTCCTTCGGTGATGCGGTCGGTGTTCCGATTGTCGCCATGACGGGTCTCACAATTGCAGGCTCTACCTTATTTGCTCATTATACTGTGGAATTCATACTTGCCTATTTATTTGGTATCATCTTTCAATTCTATGCAATTTATCCTATGAACAAGGACGATGGGAAGCTCAATGCCTTCAAACAAGCAATCAAAGCCGACTCCCTCTCCCTGATCGCCTTTGAAGTCGGGATGTTCGGATGGATGGCCGTTGTCCATTATCTGCTATTCGCTGAGCCGCCGAAGCCGACAGAACCTTCTTATTGGTTTATGATGCAAATTGCGATGATATTAGGATTTCTAACGAGTTATCCCGCGAATCAGTGGTTAATTAAGAAGGGGTTAAAGGAAGCGATGTAGGAGCAGGAGGATGGTTCTTCTGCTTCGCCCCCCCCCTCCCTAGCAATGCTCTCAAAAAAGAAGCCCGAGAACCGTCCCCATGCTTCCCTTCACAATCTAAAAGTCAAAGTGATCTGGATCGGCACCTGTCCGCTCATTCAGATTCAAACTGCTGATCCGTTTCATGTCTTCTTGTTCGATATTAAAATCAAAGATGTCTGCATTTTCCTTTATACGGTGTTCCTTGGTCGATTTTGGTATCGTGACGACACCATTTTGAAGATCCCAGCGTAAAAGAATTTGGGCGGGGGTTTTTTGATATTTTTCAGATAGGGCTACAATGGTTTCATCTTTCATCAATCTCCCTTTCTTAAGGGGAGACCATGCTTCTAATTGAATTCCCTGCTGTTTGCAATAGTCGTGGAGTTCTTCCTGGGTTAAACTGGGATGATATTCAACTTGATTGACCATTGGCTTTATTTCACCGTCTTCAATGAGATCTTTAAGATGGTGAATTTGAAAGTTACTTACCCCGATCGCTTTTACTTTTCCTTGTTTATATAAGGTTTCCAGTGCTCTCCAAGTATCCATGTATTTTCCCTTAACCGGCCAATGAATTAAATATAAATCCAGATACTCCAACCCTAAATTTCTCAAGCTTACGTCAAATGCTTTCAGTGTTGAATCATATCCCTGATCTGAGTTCCACACCTTTGTGGTGATAAATAACTCTTCCCGCGGGATGGCAGTCTCCTGGATTGCTTTGCCCACCCCTTCCTCATTATCATAAAAGGAAGCCGTGTCGATACTGCGATAACCGTGATGAATGGCGGCTTTTACAGCATTCGTTACTTCTGCGCCATCCTCCACTTTAAATACACCTAACCCCATCCAGGGCATTTGTACACCGTTTGATAAAACAGTAGTATCCGATAAGCTATTCATTCAGTTCTCTCCTAACTGATACATTATTTTTTACATCTACCATTATTGTGATTTTCTCATGACTCGGATGTATGTTTCTCCAGCACTTTCTCGGTCAAATGACGTAACTCCTTCACCACGTTCGGGGGCGTGTTGCCTTTGAGATACTCCACCATATTCTCCGCTGCTTTTAAAGCCATATCAAACCGGGCTTTTTGAGTGGCCGATCCGATGTGAGGGGTAGTGACCACATTTTTCATTTTCAACAAAGGGTTTTCACGATCAATGGGCTCCTGTTCATAGACATCAAGGGCTGCCCCCCTAATCCACTTCTCTTCCAATGCTTGAATCAAGGCCGGTTCATTGACCGTCTTCCCACGTGAGCAATTAATAAAAAACGCTGAAGACTTCATCCGTTTGAATTGATCGGTATCCATGAGGTGATAGGTTCCTTCAGACAACGGCACCATTAGCAAGACAAAATCCGATTTCTGAAGAAGAGCATCCATTTCACTGTATTCTATCCCATATTCCTGCTCCATTTCAGGTCTTCTTGAACGGTTATGATAAAGAACACTCATACCGAATCCAGCCGTTGCCCTCCTTACAACCTTCTCCCCGATTCTCCCTAACCCAATGATCCCTAATGTGGCATGATGAACGTCCACACCGAAAAAGAACGGATCGTCATTCTTTACCCATTTCCCCTTTTTCACATAGGAATCCAGCTCAGATATCCTTCGGGCTGAGGAAAGAATCAGTCCAAATACGAGATCAGCAACCGTTTCATCAAGAACGTAAGGGGTATGGGTGCCCAGTACTCTTCTTTCTTCCATCAACTTCAGATCAAATGCATCATAGCCTGCAGCTATATTACTGACTAATTTCAATTTAGGGGCGTGATTCAGGAGGTCCTCCGTAATGACTCCTTTAGGCGTGATTAACCCGACGACATCCTGTAATTCTTCTATTAATCTCTCATATGGTATCGGTTCTTCATGTTCCCATACCTTATAATCGCAATAGGAACTGAGGTAGTCTTCTACCTCTTGCGGTATAGGTTTTGCAATAAACACTTTAGGTTTCATCATTCCTTTTCCTCCCACATTACCATTCTGCGATACTCCCATCTTTATGTCTCCACACAGGGTTTTTCCAGTTATGCCCGATTTCAGCCTGTTTCCGGATAAACCCTTCATTGACTTCGATTCCTAAGCCTGGACCTTCGGGTATCTTGACATACCCATCCTTGTATTCAAAAACAGAAGGATCCATGACATAATCCAACAGATCGCTTCCCTGATTATAATGAATGCCTAAACTCTGTTCCTGTATAAACGCATTATGGGATGTGGCATCAACCTGCAGGCAGGCAGCCAGAGCGATCGGTCCAAGAGGACAATGAGGGGCAAGGGCCACATCGAAGGCTTCTGCCATGGAAGCAATCTTTTTACATTCTGTGATTCCCCCTGCATGAGACAAGTCAGGTTGAATGATATCGACATATCCATCCGTCAGGACCTTTTTGAAGTCCCACCTGGAGAACATTCTTTCACCTGTGGCGATGGGAATCGACGTATGAGCGGCAATTTCACGCAGTGCCTCGTTATTTTCAGGAAGGACAGGTTCTTCTATGAACATAGGGCGAAAGGCTTCCAGTTCTTTGGCCAGAATCTTTGCCATCGGTTTATGTACCCGTCCATGAAAGTCAATGCCGATTCCGATATAATCCCCAACTGCTTCTCTTACAGCTGCGATTCTCGCAACAGCTTGATCAATCTTTTCATAGGAGTCGATATACTGCAGCTCTTCCGTTCCGTTCATCTTCACGGCAGTAAAACCCGCATTTACGACCTGCTTGGCCGCACTCCCTACATCAGAAGGACGATCTCCCCCAATCCAGGAATAAACCTTAATCGAATCACGACAGGCACCACCAAGCAGTTCATAGACGGGAGCATCATAGTATTTCCCTTTGATGTCCCATAGTGCCTGATCGATCCCGGCAATGGCACTCATGTGAATAGGGCCCCCTCGATAGAAGCCGGATCGATACATCATATTCCAATGGTCTTCGATTCTCATGGGGTCTTTTCCAATCAGGTTTTCCATCATTTCTTCCACGTATGCTTTCACTGAATGTGCCTTGCCTTCAATGACCGGCTCTCCCCACCCAACAAGTCCTTCATCTGTTTCGATCTTCAGAAACAGCCAGCGTGGGGGCACTTGAAATAACTCAAAGCTTGTAATTTTCATCATGTATCCTCCCGTTTCTTCTGCCCTTCATCACTTTACCCACTAATGGGGAGAATAAAGTGGCAATGGCCAAGCCGATTAGTACTGCCGTAATCGGTCTCGTATAAAATATATCAAGATTTCCCTGTGACATTAACAACGAACGCCTTAAATTACTTTCTAACATCGGTCCGAGAATCAACCCTAATATAATAGGAGACGCGGGGAACCCATATCTCTGGAGAAAATATCCTGCAACCCCTGCTATAAACATGACTAAAACGTCAAAATAGTTATTCCCCAATGAATAGGCCCCCAGCACACACAGTACCAGAATGATCGGAGTCAGGATCGTTTTAGGGATCAAGAGGACTTTGGTGAAAAGTCTGATTCCGGCCAAGCCGAATACAAGAAGTAACAGGTTCGCAAGTAACATGCCGACAAATAGTGTATAGACTAAAGGACCGTTTGCTTCAAATAACATTGGCCCCGGCTGCAGCCCCTGAACCATCAAAGCCCCGAGGAGGACTGCTGTCACGGCATCACCAGGGATACCCAATGTTAATAACGGGATCATGGCACCTCCAGTCACACTGTTGTTGGCAGCTTCCGGTGCAGCAACCCCCTTCATCGATCCTTTTCCGAATTCTTCTTTGTTCTTAGAGAATCTTTTCGCTTCATTATAAGCAACAAAAGCGGTTATATCTCCCCCCGCTCCCGGGATCATCCCGATGAACGTACCGATTCCAGCTGATCGAAGGATAGTCCCAATGAGTGTTCTGAACTCATGCCACTTCAATTTCACTTTCTCAACCATGATGACCTTCTGGTTGGTTGAAAATATTGTTTCCATTGACTTAAATGCTTCTGAAGCAGCAAATAACCCAATCATCACGGCAATTAAATTGACCCCACTGCTCAGGTTAAGGTTACCGAATGTAAACCGGGGGAACCCTCCCATTGGATCCAACCCGATTGTTGAGATGAGCAGTCCGATAAACCCAGCAATCAATCCTTTTATCAACGACTTTCCCGCTATACTGGAAATGATCGATAACCCGAATAGCGCAAGGGCAAACGATTCCGGTGCACTGAACTTCAACGCGAATTCTGCCAGCTGCGGAGCCACCACAATCAGGACAATCACACTGATAACCCCACCGATTGTCGAAGCAAGGGTTGAGATCGTTAATGCTTTATGTGCCAGCCCCTTCTTGGCCATTGGATACCCATCAATGGCAGTAGCAGCAGACGCCGGGGTGCCAGGTGTATTAATCAAGATCGCCGTTAATGATCCCCCATATACAGATCCAAAATACACTCCTATTAATAGAAGGATCCCGGTTACCGGATCCATTCCAAACGTGACGGGAAGAATCAGGGCGACTCCCATGGTTGCCGTCAAGCCTGGAAGAGAACCGATACAGATTCCGACAACAGTACCCGTCACTAAGAAAAGAAGTACCTGCCACTGAAAAACGTTGACTAAACCGTCCATAAATAAGCTCATCTAATTCCCCTCCCTTATGTAAACAATGTCCCGAGTGGAAGGGACACGCTTAAGAATTTCTCAAAGAATATATATATAAAAGCAATGGTACCTAGAGGAACAGCAGCCAAAGTATAGATACTTTTCACTTTAGTGAATAAGAGGAAGCTGACTATGACAGCTGCGGTTGAAAGATAGAAGCCTACATATGGAATCAAGATTAAATAAACGGCCACCATGGCCATAGCTGCAACTGCATATAACATCGCAGCTTCTTTCTTTTCTTCCTTCGCTTTTGACCTGACTTCTTTCACTATCAAAATCAAACTTAGCAAAATAAGAAACCCACAATATATTTTCGGCATGAAATCCGGCCCCGTCTCCTGCATCTGATTCTGCGGAAACGCTTGGGACATCGAATAAAAATACGCTGAAATTCCAATTATAATGACACTCATGATTACAGTAGGTACTCGCAAAATATTCACTCCTTCAATCTTGCCTCAAGATAAACAACAGGAAAGATTGGGGCATAAAACCCCAACCTTTGTGTATCATCCATTCAGATCAAGTTCTTTGATCATCCCTCCGAAGAATGTATCATTTTCTTTCATGAATTCTTTGAATTCAGATGAACTTTTTAATGAAACTCCAAGTCCATTGGATTTCATAAAGTCCATGAACTCCTTCTCTTCTGCACCTTTCATAAAGGCATCTTCCAATACTTTCACCACTTCATCAGGAGTGTCCTTCGGTACCGTCAACCCTCTCCATGTTGCAATGGTATTCATATCGAACCCTTCCTCTTTAAAGGTCGGGACATCGGGTACGATGTCTGAACGATCGTCGGACATGACGGCAAGCGTCTTCACATTACCTGCTTCCAATTGGGATTTCACTTCTGCAGGACTGACAGTAACAGCATCAACATGGCCGCCTACCAGAGCTGTCACAGCTGGAGCCGCTCCCTCAAAAGGAATATGATTTAACTCAATATCGGCATTTTTCTCCAGGCTTTCGGCAGCAATATGCCAGATGGAGCCTGTCCCTGCGTTGCCCACTTTGACTTTACCAGGATGTTTCTTGGCATAGGCGACAAATTCTTCGACCGTATCATACGGTGCATCTGCCGGTACAGTAAGAGCCGCCGGGTCAAGGTTAACTAACCCGATTGGTTTGAACTCTTCATAAGATAACGGTGAAAGTCCTAAATGATCCAGCATCGTCAATTCAACAAATACCATTGATACGGTATACCCGTCCGGCTTGGCATTCGCTCCTTCTGTCATTCCTACCGCTCCGCTTCCACCTGGCTTATTGACCACTCCAATGGATTGACCCAAATGTTCTTCGGTAGCTGAAGCCAAGGCCCGTGCAGTAGAATCGGTACCACCACCGGCAGAAGAAGGAACGATTAACGTAATCGGTTTCTTAGGAAAATCAGAAGCATCTCCAGACGATTCGTTCGAAGATGATTGTGAAGTAGATCCACATCCTGCGACAGTCAACACTAAACTTAATAAGATGAATACCCCTATCATTCGTTTGAACAGATTCATATATATGTCCCCCTTATACTTTTTTACAAGCGCTTTCAAATAATTATAAATTTATTGCCAAATATCTTGAGGCGATTTCCTGTGCTCCCAATACAACAGAGCCTTCCACCTGTTCGTCCGTTGCCTCCAGAATTTCTCTTTCTGGATATGAATGGCGTAGTAAGAAGGTAAACGCTTTCCTAAGCGGATACGAGCCTCCCACAATCATCCAATTTGTCGGCACGGAATCAAGCGTAGAGCCTAAAGCTTTTATATCATGAAACAAGACGGCTCCCACAAGATAATTTGCCCTCTCATTCTCATTCAGTTCCGTAAACAGTTGCAGTAACCGGATTTGATAGAAGCTTCGGGTTAACCCCACTTTGCCTGCTGCCTCGTATCCCTGAAGGAGCAAGTCATTGTCCAGCGATTCGATTAACACCTCACTTAAGGAGTTTGATAGAATCGTCTCTTTTTGGATGGCGTGCAATACTTCGCCTCCTAAAGTAGAGAGGCAGGATCCTATCCGTCGATCCTCCAAGACCTCCACAAACTTTGTGTGAGAGCCGGGCAGGACCATCACCCCTCTACCTGAAACCTGAAATTGCTCCAACAGACCAAATGTTTCTACTTCTTCCCCTCTCATCACATCAAACCCATTGATATGATGGTGAGGCTCTTCTTCCATAACTTCCGGTGTGTTTTTTAAACCCGGCACCAATATGCAAGGAATCCCTCCAAATTCATCTGCCCCATTTACTACCTTCGAGTGCTGAACGAAATCATTCAGACTTGCAGGTCCCGGTACATGAGGAACTTCAGCCAGACCGAGATTAGACGTGATCATTCCGGATGCCACGATATACCGGATATCCTCATCAGATAGAGCATTTTGCTGTAAGATCTCTTGAATCCCTTCCTGAATGGCCGTTTTCAACTGAGCATTATTCCCGTCGATTGCCGTGTTACGGACACCTACGCGTTTCTTTACGACAGCCTTGACTGTTCTTTCCTTTTCATCAACCAGTCTTATTCTTGAATTAGTTGTTCCAGAATCAATTAGAATCACATTCATATCAGCACCACTTTTTTCATACTTTATTCGTTGTCGCTTCTTGCTGTATTTGTACAAACCTTCTTGCTCGCTCCTCGATCTCAGCGAAATCACCGGATAGGATGAGGCGTTCATCTACTAATGAGCTGCCAATACCAAGGGCCGCGGCTCCCGCCTCAATATAAGAATGGGCATTATCCAGTCCAATCCCTCCGACGGCCATACATTTCAACTGGGGAAGAGGACCGTGCAGATCACGAATATAGGATGGGCCAAATGTCCGGGCCGGAAATATCTTGACCATGCTTGCACCGTATTCATATGCAGTAAGAGCCTCCGTTGGACTTAATACTCCTGGTATCACGGCAACGTCATAACGACGACCCATCTCGATTGTCTCTTTCTTTAAGGTTGGGGTCAGAATGAAATCGGCTCCTGCCAGTATGGCACTTCTGGCTGTCTCGGGATCCAATACGGTACCGGCTCCGACTACCATCTCGGGAAATACTCTCTTCACTCTTTCAATCCCCTGTAAAGCACCTGGTGAATTCATGGTGATTTCCACTATCCGTATCCCGCCTTTAAATAAACTGTTCACGACAGATTCAACTTCATCTGTTGATGTTATGCGAATAATAGCCACTAATTGGTTTTGCTCAATCGCTTGGATCACTTGATAGGACATATTTCCACCTCCTCATCACTTTGTTCCTTATTAAGGAACACTATTCCATTTAAATGTTATAAAATATTCGTTCCGCAATAAGGAACGATATTCCATAAATAATTTATTTGTTTAAATTATAAACAAAGGTGGAAAGCGCTGTCAATTTAATTTTTTGAAAAGTTGAAAAACACATTAGACCCTGGCTCCCAGCAGGCGAGATATTTCCGTTGAAGCGTGAAGAACTTCTTCGGCCATTCTCTCAAGCTTATCATCCGTTACTCTCATAATCGGACCTGCTACACTGATCCCTGCCACTACTTCTCCATTATGGTTAAAAATCGGTGCAGCCGCACACTTGATTCCCATTTCATGCTCTTCATCATCAATGGAAAAGCCACGGTCCCGTATCAAATTTAAATTCTGCAGTAAGTCATCCCGATTCGATAACGTTTTTTCGGTGAATTTGTGTAACCCTTTTGTACTGATAATATCCTCTACCTGCTGCTCTGGTAGAAATGCCAGAATCGCCTTCCCAACTCCCGTACAATGCATAGGTGCTCGCTTTCCAACCTTGGAAAACATTCTTATCGTCTGGGAACTCTCAATCTTATCAATATACACAATCTCTTGTTGATCCAGTATGACCAAGTGAGCAGTTTCCTCCATCGTTTCAGCCAACTTATGTAAATAAGGGGATGCCAATTGGCGCACATCTAAATTCTCCGATACAACCTGTCCATACTCAATCAACTTCAAACCCAAGGAATATTTATCATTTTCCTTATTTTGCTGAACAAAGCTTTTCTTCAATAAAGACATTAACAATCGATGAACCGTACTCTTTGATACATCCAAACGATTAGCCAACTCAGTAACCCCATAGCCTGAAGGATTCTCCTGTAAAATATCCAGAATCATTAAAGCCCGATCAACCGATTGCACTGACGTAACCTCTGCCATATAACCAACTCCTAAAATTTCTAGTGTGAATTTCATCATACCATAGGAAGCAAGGGGACGGTTCTTCTGCTTCCATTTCCCCTCTCTCGCAATGCCCTCAATAAAGAAGCAAGAGAACCGTCCCCATGCTTCCCGCTTCCCCCATGCTTCCCCCTAAACCTTAAACACCAAACTAGGAGAAACCCCCAGTATCCTCGCAGCCTGCCTTTGTGACAATCCCTGAATTCCTTTTACGTTTCGCAATATGGTATTTCTCTCTTCCCTGGACAAGCTTTTCACTTGTGGGATTTCATAGGATCCGAGACATTTCATGATTTCAACTCTGGCCTCATCGTCGGTTAATCTTCTGAGTGAGCTCGCCTCCAGGCATTGATCATCGTTATTTCTCTCGTTAAATTCTTTAAATTCAGTCTGGGCAATGGATGGATGGGGAGAAAACATACTGAATAGATAGTGGGGATCAAGCAGGGTTGGTGGATAGACCGTCTTCCCGTAGTAACCGGGACAGCTGCTCCACTTCCATTCATGGGGTCGAGAAGCCATTCCTGCCTTTATTGGATTCTGGTGGATGTATCGTGCGACAGTCAAAAAATACATGCGGTTTTCTACATTTTCACTTTTAAACCGGTCTTGGAAAAGGTGACCCGTCGTATTGTACTTGAAGTTGTAATAAAAGGCGTAACTCACACCCACCCGTTTCATCACAAGTGAAATATCTTCACTTCCCTCTTTCATCAACAGGTGAACGTGATTTCCCATCAGGCACCATGCGTACATTCGAAAGCCTGATTCGCTTTTATATTTCTGCAGGAGATCCAGGTATTTTATGCGGTCAAAATCATCGTGAAAAATTTCCTGTTTATTCGCTCCCCTCACAATGACATGGTATACTCCCGTTTTGCTTTTCCTTCTTGCATGACGAGGCATTCATTTCACCTCCTTCTATCTTCCTTTTCTGATTTTAGAACTTTAAACAAGAACATTTGCTTACTATCACAAAACAGCTGAATTTCCACCAAATTGAAGTATTACAGATAAGTAGATTAAATCTGTAGACTTAAAGAGAGTATAACGAAGGAAAAATCTGGAGTTCATTCTAACTTACCATAATATTCTAAAAATAAGCAACAGGAAAAAAGAAGCACGAGAACCGTCCCCGTGCTTCCCTTCCAGAATATAGTTTACCCAGACCCAACTTTCAGCATTTCCAACACTTTTTTAACGGACTGAACGGATTTGTCTAAATTAGATTTTTCCTCGCCTGTCAGTGAAATCTCGATGACGCTTTCTATTCCCTTCCCGCCTAATACGGTAGGGACTCCAAGATAAACATTGTTGTAGCCGTACTCTCCCTCAAGATAAGCGATGGATGGCAGGATTCTCTTTTTATCCATTAAGATCGCCTCAGCCATTTGGACCATTGCTGCCGCGGGGGCGTAATAGGCGCTTCCCTGTCCTAGGAGGTTGACGATTTCCCCTCCTCCTTTTCGTGTTCTTTCAACGATGGCATCGATTCTTTCTTGTGGAAGGATTTTTTCGAGTGGAATGCCTCCTGCGTAGGAATAGCGCACAAGTGGGACCATATCATCTCCATGCCCCCCGAGGACGAATCCTGTGACATCCTCGACGGAGACATTTAGCTCCTGTGCGACAAAGGTATTGAATCGAGCTGTATCGAGGACTCCTGACTGTCCGATGACCCTGTTTTTGGGGAATCCGGTGGTTTTATAGCAGACATACGTCATGGCATCGACCGGATTGCTCAAGACGATGATATAGCTGTTTGGGGCGTATTTCTTTATGTTTTCAGAAACATCCGTCATGATTTTTTCATTGGTTGCGACCAGGTCGTCCCGGCTCATGCCCGGTTTTCTGGGCAATCCCGCTGTAATGAGGACGAGGTCGGCATCTTGAATGTCTTCATAGCTGGATGTCCCTGAAATCTTGGCATTAAAGCGCTGTACAGGACCTGCTTCGAGCATATCCAGGGCTTTGCCTTTGGTCGGATTGGTTTGCGAAGGAATATCAACAATGACGATATCTCCAAGGTCTTTTTGAGCGAGCATCAGCGCTGCGGTGGTACCTGTGAACCCAGCCCCGATGACGGCAATCTTTCTCCTTTTAAATGACATGCTTCTTTCCTCCGTTCTCTATCATCCTTGATTTTCTCCACTGTTACTACTTCGGTGATGGATTTTCACTATTGTCTTCTGCCTTTTTCGAGTCGGCTTTTGAAGGTTGCCGAACTTCCTCCTTTTTCTTAGAAGGTCTTTTCCCTTTAGGCTGCGGGCCCCTCTTATCAGGCTTTACCTCAGGTAATTTTTTATCTTTCAAAAGAACATTCCCAATCTCTTCATCCGGATGGGGAATAACCAGTGCGGATACGAGTTCTCCAACCCGTTTGGCAGCTTCTTTCCCCGCATCGACAGCCGCCTGTACAGCACTGACATCTCCCTGTACCAAAACGGTCACGAGGGCGGCATCGACTTTTTCCTGCTTGACCAGTGTGACATCGGCTGATTTCAACATGGCGTCCGCCGCTTCAATGGAACCGATCAGTCCTCTTGTTTCGATTAATCCCAATGATCTGCTCATCGTTCTTCACCTCTTTCCTTTTCCACATCAATCGAGTCAATGATTCCTATAATGAGGGCATCGATGGGCAAATTAGGGTCCATGGACATATTGGCCGCAGCACTTCCCCGGGTTACCAGTACTTGATCCCCGACGCCTGCCCCGATCCGGTCAACCGCAATGAAGGGCACTTCCATCGACTGGCCATCGGGGAGTTCAGGCTGAACGACGAGGAATTTCAACCCTTTCAGATCATCCTCTTTCCTTGTCGCCCATACGTTGCCAATTACCATCCCTAATTGCATGATCTTCTCTCCCCTTCTTTAGTCCATCACCTTGATCCTCTTCCCTAAATCCCTTGCTGTATCACGTGCCAGTGGGGTGATGATCGTCTGTTGATCGACTTTGATTTCATCTTCCTGATGATCTTGAACATCTCTTTGTGTGAGTAGTGGTTTCTTTGGCACAGTCGCCGTCAATTCCTGTTTTCCTTCTTCCCTCTTGTGATCGATGAAGGTACTCCATTCTTCTACCTTGACTCCAAATTTCAGCAACAGCTTTTTGTAAGAGAGTAACTGCTGAATATAGTCCGAGTTCTGTCTGCTGTGATCAAACAGAAACTGGCTAATATACTTCTTTGGAATAAGGGTAACGGGTACATACTCCAGAATACAACGTGATAGGAGTTCACTTTCGGGCGTATCCCCTATACCGAGTGCTCCTTTCACGATCAAATCCTGTGTTGCCTCTAAAAATACGACTCTCTCAGCTGTATGGAGTTCCGCGTGTTCAAGAGAGTCGCAGAATAACAGGTTCCACGATGATTCCATTTTCACGAATTGCTCAGGCTCTAAGCTGGCTATGTCTCCTATCACAAGGAGGTTGGGCTTTGATATATAGGGCGGCTGGACTTCTGTAGTATGGAGCTTCCTCAACACCTCAGTGACGATTTGTTCGACTAATTCGCGATCGATCATAGAATCTCTCCGTTTTTCACCAGTGTCCCTGTCGTTTTCCCCGTAATCAATCCAGCATTTGCTTCGTCCGTATCGACATGCATTTCAAGCTTGTACCTGGAAGATACACGAATCAGCACCTTACCCAATGTAACAGGACGATCGCCGTCCACTTTCACTTCCACTATTTCTCCATTTCCCACTCCAAAACTCTGAGCGTCTTCCGGTGTCATGTGAATATGAGTCTGGGCAATGATCAGTCCCTCTTTCTTGTAGAGACTCCCTTTTGGACCCACAAGCGTGATAGGAGCCGAACCATTTATATCACCGGATTCCCGGAGAGGAGGCTTAACCCCCAGTTTAATCGAATCGGTCCGGCTCACTTCTACTTGGGTCATGGTTCGGGCAGGACCAAGAATGCGCACTTTTTCAAGGCTTCCTCTTGGTCCCACAATGGTGATGGATTCGTTTGCAGCGAATTGACCGGGTTGGGACAGATCGGCCTTCTTCGTCAGCTTATAGTCTTCTCCAAAGAGAACTTCCAGATCGGACTGACTTACATGGCAATGCCGAGCAGAAACCGCCATCGGAACAGAGTGCTTCTTTTCTGTTTCCTGAGATAATCGGGACATGACTTCTTCCACAATCGTTTGAATGGCTTTATTATTCATGTTTCATACTCCTCACTGTTTGACCGATTTATACTTCAACCGTTTGTTTCGGCAGAATGCTTTCTAATTCGTTATGTGGGCGTGGGATCACGTGGACACTCATGATTTCGCCTACGCGCTGTGCGGCTGCAGATCCTGCGTCAGTTGCCGCTTTAACTGCACCGACATCCCCTCTTACTAATACCGTGACAATTCCGCCACCTACATGGACTTTTCCGACTAAATGCACATTTGCTGCCTTTACCATGGCGTCAGCTGCCTCAACGGATGCTACCAATCCTTTTGTCTCGATCATTCCTAATGCTGTTAGTTCTCTACTCATTTTTCATTCCTCCAATTTATTGTAATTGATATTTTTTTATAACTTGATTCACCATTTCAGCAAACTGCTCAGGGTCCATCTCGTTTTGAGGTACCTGCTTTAATACCTGTTCCACAATTTGTTCGACCTCTTGATTCTCTTTCGACTCTTTCTTTATAGAGACGGGAGGTGATGCTTTCGGTATGGAAGGCTCCTTGATCCCATAGGCCATTCTCTTAATATTGATGAGATGGCGGGCAGAAACATTATCTGATGTAATATTGCCTCCGAAGGACCCGCACCCGAGCGTCAAGGATGGCTTTAAGCCTGTTGTGGCCCCTACTGCCCCGATGGATGACAGAGTATTGACCATCATCCGGGACACAGGCATCTCAATGGCCATTTCCTTAGCCACATCATCATTGGTCGTATGGAGTGATAAACTGTGGCCCCTTCCCCCAAGATGAAGGAGCTTTAAGCAATAATCCTTCGCTTCCCCGTAACTGTCGGCTGTATATAAAGCGAAAATCGGTGACAGCTTTTCAATGGAAAAGGGGATATGCTTCCCAACCCTGGTTTCCTCTGCGATTAATACTCTTGTGTCTTCGGGTACGGTGATCCCTGCCAAACCGGCGATCTTCACTGCATGCTGACCGACAATATGAGGATTTAATTTACCGGGTGCAGGGGAAATGATCTTCTCCAGTGCAGCCTTCTCTTCCTCATTCAGGATATATGCCCCGTTATTCTTCAGCTCCCTCATGACCATTTGCTGAATATTACGGTCGACCACGATGGCCTGCTCCGTTGCACAAATCGTTCCATTATCGAATGATTTGCTGTCTACGATCATGGATACCGCCTGACTCACCTTCGCGGATTTTTCAATATAAACCGGAACATTCCCCGGTCCGACGCCATAGGCAGGCTTTCCGGAGCTATAGGCTGCGCGGACTAAGCCTCCGCCACCTGTTGCCAATATCACATCGATTTCCCGGTGCTTAATCAACTCATTGGTTGCCGCCATGGAGGGCTTCGAAATCCATCCGACCAATCCTTCGGGAGCCCCCGCTTTAACAGCGGCATCATGGCATATCTTTAATGCTTCAACGGTACAGTTCACTGCCCGGGGGTGGGGACTGACGACAATCGCGTTTCTCGTCTTTAGCGAGATCAATGTTTTGAAAATGGCCGTTGAAGTAGGATTGGTTGTCGGGATGATTCCTGCTACGACTCCGAACGGATAGGCAATTTCCGTTACTTTCTTTACCCGATCCTCACCTATGATCCCTACCGTCTTTTCATCCTTGATCGATTCATAAACGTCCATGGATCCGACTTCATTTTTGATTTTCTTGTGCTCCACTAATCCCATACCAGTCTCTTCTACAGCCATTTGAGCGAGCTCGAGTGATTTTGCATAGGCGGCTTCTGCCACCTGCTTCACAATATCGTCTACTTGTTCCTGGCTAAAGGACAAGTATTTCATTTGAGCCTCTTTTGCCCTGCTGACAGCATCCCTCATTTCCTGGATGGATTGGAGATCTTTATCGAATGGCACATTACCACTCTCCTTTCCTGTTCTTAATGGTGATCAATATCTGGCTGGATTGTGACTGATGTCTGTTATGGCTTCACGAAAGGCTTCAGCCGCAGCCTGACATGCTGATTGTGATCCTGTCAGAAGACCACCTCCAAAGTTGGTTTCAGATGGCGGACCGAAGAATTTAACCAGCTCCACATCAGCTGCCTTTAACGCAGCATCCAGACCATATACCGCTTCCAGCGGAGGGGCGATCAAATAGGCCAGCGGCTCTCCCTGTTGGATTCCTGCCTCTTTGGAAAGATACGTCCCAGTCCTGGATACCACATGGGCATAAATCGCATGACTCTTCTCAACATCCAGGGCTTCAAAGAAAGCTCCTGACTCAGACGTTTGAAGTACGGCCTCCATCCCACTTTTCACTTCATCGGGGGAAGGTCCTGCCATGATCCCGATCATCTCCCCGGATAGCGGACCTGACGAATGGGCGGCACCTCCGTAAAAGGACCGGGCGTAGACCACTTCCACTTCAGCGCGCTTTGTCGCTTCATCAAGTGCTGTATATCCAATATCATCGACGGTCGAGGTGAAGATGGCCAGGCTCCTGTGATGTGGCTCCAATTTAAACTGTTTGGCTAATTCGTCATCTACATTCGGGATGATCCGTATCGCCAGGATATCTGCATAGATCCGTTCTAATGCCATTTCCGTCCCCTCCTATTCTTCCTTCTTCACAAGTGACACACCGCTTGCTTCATATTTTAAAATTTTCTGAATGACCGTCCCCAGATACGCGCCTGCTTCAACAGGGGGGATACCACCTTTATGAATGTTGGAGATCACCATACGATCGGCTTCAATGATCCCCTTTCTCGGTTTGTAGCATAAATAGGCACTTAACGATTCTGCACTGACAAGTCCAGGTCTTTCTCCTATCAATAACACGACGACCTTAGGCTTCAGCAGTTCCCCGACGTCATCCATGACAGCCACTCTTCCCTTTTCGATATAGAACGGGGTTCCCATATCAAGATCGAGACTGGTAAGGGATTGCTTTAGTGAAAGAAACACATCTTCTACATTTTCTTCAATCGCACTTGAACTCAAGCCGTCCGATACGACGATTTGGACGGTCGGGGCTTGTTTGCAGCGATCTGAAATGGTTCGTTTTGCCTCTTCAGAGAGCTTCCTTCCATAATCCGGCCTGCGGATATATACCTCTTTATCCTCGACCTGTGTGTTCACCTTGAACAATTCCAGACGGGATAAAAGCGATTCCTTTACATCTCCGTATACGGCATCCACTGCCGCAGCATGGTCGAAGCGGAATTTCAGCCATGTATCGGTTTTGGGCCTTACCCCCGCCCTTCCCACTCCGATCCTTGCCGGCGTCTTATCCTTCAGCTCCTGAAGTTCCTGAGAAACTGATTCCTCTCCCCGACTTGGCCGCTTTTCTGAGGGGGGCTTCGCCTCACTCTCTTGAGGAGCTTCACTGTAAGGATTGAATTTGATCAGCTCACCCTGGTGTTTCGCAGGCGATTCATCCTGCTTGCGGGAATAAGCGGTTTTATTTTCATTCCCCGATGTATGATCCCAAAATTTGACCGGTGACGCTGTATTTACTCCTGTATGTTGCTGGCCTTGCATTTTCTCCATGACCAGTTTGGTTACGTGTTCGATAAGCTCTGGATTCAATTCCTTCAACTCCTATCGTGAAAAGATGGTCGGGTCTCCGGCGATTTTACCGAGTTTACCGTTTTCAAAGATTCCCATTTTCTCAAGCCATTCTTCAAATACCGGGGATGGGCGTTTCCTCATCGTCTGTCTGATGGCGGCCACGTCATGATAGCTCAGAGATTGATAGTTCAGCATGCAGTCATCCCCCATCGGAGTCGCGATGACAAAGTTCACACCGGAAGCGGTCAAGAGTACACCCAGATCCTCGATATCATTTTGATCCGCTTTGATATGATTCGTGTAACACACATCCACCCCCATTGGAATGCCGTGCAATTTCCCCATGAAATGGTCTTCGAGTCCGGCCCGGATGACCTGTTTATTGTTGTAGAGGTATTCGGGTCCAATGAAACCGACTACCGTGTTGACAATAAAAGGATCGTAACAGGCGGCAAATCCATAGTTTCTTGACTCAAGGGTCATCTGATCGATATCGTAATGGGCTTCAGCAGAAAGCTCTGATCCCTGCCCTGTTTCAAAATATAACCTCTGAGGACCTGTTCCCGTCCCAAGCGTCCTCGCCGTATCATTCGCTTCCTCAAGTAAGGACGCCGAAATACCGAAGGAGCGGTTGGCCGCTTCCGTGCCTGCGATGCTTTGGAAGATCATATCTGCCGGCGCGCCTTGTTCAATCGCCTTCATTTGGGCCGTCACATGAGCAAGGACACAGTTTTGAGTGGGAATGTTCCAATCGTCCATGAAGCTCTTGGTAGCATGAAGCAGACGTTTGACGCTTTCAACTGAATCATCCACAGGGTTAATTCCAATGACAGCATCCCCCATACCGTAGGAAAGTCCTTCTTTAAGGGAGGCGATCATCCCGTCCACATTATCCGTCGGATGGTTTGGCTGCAGCCGTGAAGCGAGTGTCCCCTTATAACCGATCGTACTGTTACATGTAGTTAAGATTTCCATCTTATTCGCTGCATGGACGAGATCGAGATTGGACATGATCTTTGCCGCCGCCGCAATCATCTCACTGTTCAATCCTCTACTGATTCTCTTTAAATCACTACCCGAAGTGGCGTCATCCAGGATGTACTCCCTCAACTCTGCCACGGACCAATTCTTAATGGATTCATAGACAGGCTTATTCACCTGATTCTCTATCATTCTGGACACTTCATCTTCTTCCGGCGAAAGGAGGGGATGTTCCCTGATCTCTGTAAGAGTCAAATGACTCAATACTTCCTTTGCTGCGATCCGTTCCTGAACCGTCTCAGCTGCGATGCCTGCCAGGCGGTCACCTGATTTTTCTTCGTTCGCCTTAGCGAATAATTCTTTTAAAGACGAAAATGAGTATACTGCTCCTTCATACGTTGTTTTAAGCTTCACAACGGCGCCTCCTTTCTCAATGATGGAAGGTTAATGTTTTGATGACGACCGGGACGACACTTGTCTGCAGGAGATTGCCTATATCGATATAATCTCCGTGCTCTACATTGATCTGGTCGATGCAAAGGATCGTCTGTGTCGGGTTCAGGACCTTGAGTGTCTGTCCCAGCACTTTTGCATGGTCACTTTCAAGGACAATCACAAGTGCCTGACCCGGATTTGGCTTTGTTTTGATAGCGTCGAGTAATGCTTTCGCCATCCTCTGTACATCCTGAAATCCCAGGTAAGGAATTTGGGTCAGGTACAGGGCAAAGTTAATCCCCTCCCGCTGCGAATCGTACACTTGCACAGCCTTCTCAACTGCTTCATGTATAAGGCTCAGCCCCTTTTCTAAATCATGTACAAATGGAACCTGGTAAACTGGAAGATTCCTTAATGGAAGATCTCTGCTTTCAACATGAATGGTTGCCCCACTTATTTCAGTGGTCTGTGTCCCGGCTCCAAGTACAGTGGCACGGACCGTTTCTTTGGGATTCACCCACTCCCACCCATTCAACTCTTCATTTTCTTTTAGAGAGGCTGCGAGCATTTTCCCGATATCATCATATTGTGCTTCGGAATCCTCTGGATTTTCATATTGATAGATGCACTCACTGATTCCACCGGAAAACATGATAGCATCTATCCTTTCCGTCCAATTCGGCTGATGACCCAATAGAAGGGGAAGATCGGTATCCAATAGATTCCGATTCAGCATCCTGGCGATGACTTCTGCCATAAAATTGGTTATTTTTTTGATTTCTGATGAGGAATTTACTTCCCCTTCCAGGAGGGACTCTCCCCAGCTTTGCAGAACATTTACAATAGGGGGGGAAATACGTTGTATGGTATCTCCCTTGAATTCGATTAATCTTCCTCCAATATGGAGTGTACAAGTCCCGCAGAGTCTGCCGGATTGATAGACAGCCACGTTTGCTGTGCCACCGCCGATATCGATATTTGCGACGACCTTCCCCGTCTTCTTTGAATACTCGTAAGCACCGGATCCTTTGGCCGCAATGATTCCCTCTAAATCAGGACCTGCAGTCGCTACAAGAAAATCCCCGGCGTGGTCGGATAAATGGTGGACCATTTCCTGTGCATTTTTCTTTGTGGCTGTCTCACCCGTTATGATCACAGCCCCGGTCTTTATATCACTGGGACTGATACCCGCATTTTTATATTCTTCAATGACTAGTCTTTCCACTGCTTCTATATCAATTGAGGTGCTGGATTGAAGTGGAGTCCTGAAAATAGGGCTTCTGTAAAGAATCTCTTTATCAATAATCTCAATACGAGGCATATGGGTCCCACCGGCCATATTCATCAGAGAAAATTTACTGATCACCATCTTGGTCGTACTCGTCCCGATATCAATCCCGGCACTCAAGATCTCCTCTCTCTCTGGATCGTAACGTTTCAAAGTATCCACCTCCCAGCTGCAAAATCATTCGTAAAGATAAAAAAAGACGCCCAATACGAACCGTCATACGTCATGACAGTTGTATTGAGCGCCTTTGCCCGGATATCTTGTTATAATTAGAATATAGTCTATTTTTAGAATTTTGTAAAGGTTTTCATATGAAGAATACGTTCTCTCCACTCAAAGTGGAAATATACTCCCTCATATCACCGAGAGAATCACAGTTTACCAGATTCCGAATTTCCTGCATGCCCCTTCCGTTAAAAGAAGACGTGAGCACGATGGGACCAGACGGAATCACACGTTGCAGTTGTCTTACAGCTTCTTCCACATCGGCTTGATCGTGATCACATTTGGTCACCACTCCGATAGGAAGTTTATTGATACCTGTACTGAAATTTGGTGGAAAGATGGTCTTCTTTCGGGTCGCATCCTGCAAGTATAAGACATGGGTCACTTCCAGGGAAGTTGCCATGATGTTTTTATAATAAAATGGGTTTTCCGTGTATTCACCAGGAGTATCAACAATCCAGTCAGAATAGCTAAGGGATTGTGTCTTCACTGCCTTTTGCTTCCTTTCCAGTAGGGCATTCGTCAGAGTCGATTTCCCAGCTCCGATCGATCCGATCAGCATAGCCCTGTTCTTTCTCGTCATCCTTCATCCCTCCTTATGATTTGGTTATTCGTGAAGGGGTGTAATGCAGGGTTTCAGATAGAAAACGGTTGATTTCTTCCATCGCCATCTCAACGGAAGAAACACTCCCGACAATGACCAGACTCCCCGTAAAGCGATCCAGAAATCCCAATTGCACATCGGCTGCTTTCGTTGCCAAGTCTCCTGCGATGATGACCGTCTCACTTGGCGTCAAGGTTAAGATTCCCAACGCCCCCGCCTGTTGTATCCCTAAGTTTTCAAACATACCTTCATCGGGATTGGCGATCACATGACTTAATGTGACCTGTTTACCCGGTACGAACTCTTGTATAAATCGCTTCTTCTCATCCATGATGGATTCCCGCTCCCTTCGCTGCCACAGCCTTTACACTGCTTTTGCTTTATCCTCTTCCGGCTTTTCTATATATTCATCCTTCCCTATGATTCCTTCAGCTCGATCTTTCTTCTCAAGCTCCAAAGCTTTCGGTACAGATAACCAATAAGCAAGACCTATCCCGATGACCCCAGCGGAAATTTTCCCAACGATAATCGGAAGGATCAATGTCGGCTGAAAGTTGGCTGTAAAGGATAAATGATCCCCAAGGAGAAAGGCCGAACACACAGCAAATGAGATATTGATGACTTTATCCTTTGGCGGCATCGTTTTGACCAGCTTGAACATGGCCAGGATGTTCGCGATGGTCGCGACGATCCCGGCACTTCCTTCTTTACTCAATCCGACTTTTCTTCCCATCGCTTCAAGGGGACCGCCTGCATATTTCTGCAGTAAGTAAACCATAGGGAACGCCCCTGCAAGCATAATCCCGATGTAACCCGCCGTCTCTAGCGCACGGAATTGATCCTCTTGATCCGCCATGATCGGATGGAACCCCCAGCCTCCCAAGACTGTTGAAAATACACCTGTAAAAATCTCAACGATTGAAAAGACGAGAACCAGCTTTATCGCCGCATCCATAATCCGCCCAAACCACATAAATCCATTGATCATCAAGTCTGGCAGGAAGTAAAGTCCTACTGCGATCAAAACGACAAAGAGAAGGAGTGGACTTAAATTCAATAGAATCTGCCCGTACCCCAGGGCAAACTGATATTTCGCCTCTCCTGAAGTTGAAATGAAATCCCGGACATACGAATTAGATAATAGAATGATCGTACTTGAAATAAGGGCACCAATCGGAATGGTCAATACGCCTGACATGACTCCCAGTGCCATATATTTATGATCACGCTTATCAAGCATGGCAAGTCCCATTGGAATCGAGAACACAATGGTGGCCCCTGCCATAAATCCGACGATCATCGCCATGATCCACCCTTCTTGTGTCTCCTTTAATACTTCCGCTAATTGATAGCCCCCCATATCCGTCGCCAATATGGCTGTCGCAGCGATTGCCGGATCGGCTCCGATGGATGCGAAGAATGGGCCGCATACCTTATTAATGAACCATGAAAGATACGGAATGGACGCCATGATCCCAGCTGCGGGTACGAAAATATGGCCAATTGCATGCAAACCTTCCATAAACTGTGCCCCAAGACCTTCATCACTGTTACGGATTGCTGCGAATGCCCCCAGTACGGCACATGTCATAATGATATAGATCACAATATTCCCGATCATTTCCATACAATTACCTCCTTGTTTTTTCTCAGCACTAGTATCGGATCTTTTAAAAATGCACAAAGGTGCCTAACGGTCATGAATAGCACTAACCGCTTAAGCACCTTTGCCTGGTTTTTTCACTTGTATAGAAGTCCTTAGCTTTTGTATTTCAGAAGTACCTTTTTGGCCACGATTTCAAGGGACACCTGCTTGTCCATGCTGATTTTTCTCATCTTATTGTAGGCCGTGTTTTCTGGAACATGAAATTTTTCCATGATCAATCCTTTTGCCTTTTCAATCATTTTCCGCCCTGTCAGTTCGTCCTTCATGTCTTCCACTTCTTGTCGATAAGCTTTAGCTTTTTCCGCTTGCTGCAGGGCGATTTCTACTGCCGGGATCAGACTTGATTCTTTCACAGGCTTTACCAGGTACCCCAGGATATTCGCCTGCTTCGCTTTATCAATGTATTCCCGCTGGCTGTAGGCCGTCAGGAGGAGTATTGGAATAGTTGTACGCTTGGAAATGATTTCACTTGCCTTCAGCCCGTTTAATTTCGGCATCTTAATGTCCATGACGATTAAATCAGGATTTTGTGAAAAAGCTTGTTCAACCGCACTTTCTCCGTTCCCGACCTGGGCAACCACGTCATATCCTGCATCCTCGAGCATCATCGAGATATCCAAGCGCACGATGGATTCATCTTCGACCACCATAATCCGTTTACTCATACAAGAGCCTCCTCCTTTTCAAGCGGAAATGTCACCAGAGCCACTGTACCGGCGTTTTGAGCCGGTTCGATCGAGAAATCGCCCGACAAATCATGCTCAATCATCATCTTGACAATATCCAATCCGAGTGAAGGTTTATATACGGTCGATAAACCTTCACCATTATCAATGACCCGGACCTCCAAATGGTCTTCGACGCGCATGAAGACCACTTGAATTTCCCCCTCCACTTTTTGTTTAAAGGCATGCTTCATGCAATTCTGGATCAATTCATTCAGTACTAAAGCAACGGACACTGCCTTATTCGATTGAATCAGCAATTGAGGACCGGAGTATGTGATGTTGATTGACTTATGTCCTTCTGCTTCTGATACCAGCATATTCCCGATTTTTTCAATTAAGCGATAGAGATCAACCTCATCCACACTGGAAGTGGCCAGGATGATTTCATAAACCGACGCTATGCTTGATATACGATTCAGGCTTTCAACAAAATATACTTTGCTTTCTTCCGGTAACCCTCTTCTCATTTGTAAGCGCAATAAGCTCGCTACCGTCTGAAGATTGTTTTTTACGCGATGATGGATCTCCCGTATCGCAACAGACTTCACGATCAGTTCCCTTTCCTTCTCCCTAAGTTCCGTAATGTTTTTAAAAATGATGAACGTCCCATTTGGCTTGTCCGGGTTTCCGAGCTGAATTTTCTTCACTTTGAAGACATGCTGGTAGAATTTAATTTCCTTCACCAGCAACTCTTCCGGACACTTAAGGATTTCTTTCATTTCCGGAAAGTAGTGTGCCAAATAATCCCCGGGGAGGCACTCTCCCATTCCCAGATTTTGAATCATACTGGCTGCAGCCGAATTACTATACAAGATCTTGCTGTCATCCTCGATAAAAAATAAGGACTCTTCAATGACTTCGGGAATGATAGGGTGACCTTCACTTGCCCCTATCAGGATTTCACTCAAGGCTTCCGTCGCCTCTGACAAGGCATCCAACTTTTGCTGACGCTGCAGCTGTTCACTGATATCCTTTTCCATAATCAGTGTACCGATAACGCTTTCATTTTCTCCCTTTATCGGAACAACACTCTGTTCAACGGTCTTTCCTTCTTGTGTAATCGCCCGATTATGAAAGACGTGCTGACCCGATCTCAACGTATATAAAACGGAAGGCTCGAATGGTTCATAGACAATTTTTCCTGCGACAGCATTTTTATAAATCGCTTTGGAAGTCGATGGTGCCGCCTCAGCTACCACAATCGCCTGTGTTCCTTCTTTGGTAAGACAATCCACAAATATATGCGCTTTATTCAAGTCAGCCATTAAAGGAAGATTCACTGCTACTTCTTTTATTTTCTCTATCTCTTCTACTGATAGATTCGTATGGATTTCGCATAAATGTTCTACTGTGTGATGTTCCATTGACAAAAAACCCCTGTTCCGCACAGAAAATTCTGAATATAGAACATTATATTTCTCCTTTTTTATGGTTGTCAATGGTAATATCTATAAACATTCTTTCAAAGGCTCATACATTAGCAGCGTTGCGGGCCTTATTTTAGCTTTGCATACTTCACACCGCTTACCTTATGCTTGAGGACATCCTCGAGTAAGTCCGCCAGGTAGGCACCTGCTTCCACCGGTGGAATCCCCCCGTCGTGGATGTTGGAAATGACCGTACGATCTGCCTCGACGGTATCGTCACCAGGCTTATAGATCAGGTAGGCACTGATACTCTTTGAAGTCGCAAGCCCCGGTCGCTCTCCTATCAGTGAGATCACTACATCACAGTTGGTGATCTCCGCTATCTCATCCTGTATCCACACGCGGCTTCTTTTAATAAATACGGTTTCTCCGAGGGAAATATTTTTACCCTCCAGACCTTGAATCAATGCGGGCAATAAATCAGCGATATTCTCTTCGATTCCCGTGGAGCTCAATCCATCCGATACGATGATTTGAACCTGTTTATTCTTTGAAAGGTTGTCTTCTGCCCACTTTTTTGATTCGTCATTCAGTCTGCGGCCGCTGTCCAGATTCATTAAATATTCATCCATCGATTCGGATTTCGACTGAAGGACGGGAAGCTTCATCTTGTCAAGGAATTCTTCTGAAACACCTTTGAATACGGCATCCTGGGCAGCTGCATGATCAATACGAAAGTCCAGGTATTCTTTTGTTTTCATCCGGGTTCCCGTCCGTCCGATGCCGATTCTTGCAGGTGTGATTGCCCGTGCCCGCTCGATGACTTCCCGGTCAACCGGATGATCGACCCGCACAACCTTCTGTTTTTGATATGTGAACGTTTTATCAGCTTGTGACTCTTCCTGTTGTGAAGTTTCCGGACGCTTTGTTGTTCCTTTTTCCAGCTCCTCCAGTACTTGTTGAACAATTGTTTGAATATCCATTATTTCTTCCTCCTTTCTTATTTGAATATGGAAAGATCTCCAGCCCTCGCTGTCAACCGGCCATTTTCCATGATGCCCATTTTCTCCAGCCAGCCTTCGAACTCCGCAAGTGGACGGAGCCCCAGCATCTCCCTTAAGCTTGCATCATCGTGATAGCTCGTATCCTGGTAACTGAGCATGACGTCATCTCCTCCCGGCACCCCCATATAGAAGTTGGCTCCTGCAAGCGCCGTCAGCATCCCGCCGATCTCCTGATCATTTTGATCCATCTGCATATGATTCGTATAGGTAGGTGCGATTCCCATCGGCAGTCCATGAAGTTTCCCCATGAACAGATCTTCAAGGTCGGCACGTATCACTTGTCTTCCGTCATAAAGTGTTTCGGGACCGATGAATCCCGAAACGTTATTCACCATGAACGGCTTCCAATGACGGGCATATCCATATGTTCTTGCCTCCAAAGTTTGCATATCGACTTCCGCATGAGCATCAAGTGAGACTTCCGATCCTTGTCCGGTTTCAAAATAAAGCTGGTTCGGACCTGTAGAAGAACCCAGTTTTGCCATCATGTCGAATGCCTCGTCCAATAGTTCCTTCGAGACTCCGAAATCATTATTTGCTTCCTGAGTACCTGCAAGACTTTGGAACATCAACGCCAGGGGAGCACCCCTTTCCAAGGCTTTCATCTGAGTGGTAATGTGGGCCAGGACACAGTTTTGAGTGGGAACTTCCCACTTTTGCATAAAATCATGGGTCATGTGTAAAATTTTCGAAACGGACTCTACCGAATCATTATTGGGGTTGACACCGATCACTGCATCCCCGGACCCATAGGACAAGCCTTCTTTCATGGAAGCCAGGATCCCTTCCGGATTATCCGTCGGGTGATTCGGTTGACACCGGAACGCCAGGCGACCCGCTTCCCCGATGGTCGTATTACAGTGAGCAGTCGGCCTGATTTTCTGCGACGCCATCACCAGATCAATACTTGACATCAGCTTCGCCACCCCGGCAATCATCTCACTCGTCAGTCCTTTACTGATCCTGAATAAATCGGAGGTACTCGTTTGATGGGCTAACACATAGTCCCGGAGCTCCCCGACCGTCCACCCTGAAATTTCTTTATAAATAAATTGATTCACATCATCATAAATGACCCTCGTAATTTCATCCTTTTCATAAGGGATGACCGGATTTTCAAAGATATCCTTCAAGGTCATTTCACTTAACACAATCTTGGCGGCCATCCGTTCCAAATAGGATTCAGCCGCAACCTTTGCCATGATGTCCCCCGACTTCTCTTCACTCGCCTTTGCGAGAACCTCCCTCACAGAGCGAAACTGAAACCTGACATTCTTGACTGTACATGTATACATGTGTTCCTCCCACCTTTCATTTTTCAAAAAAAACCAACACCACAAAGAAAACGTTTACATAAATAGATAATCCTTGTTTAAACCAAAAAGGCGCCCGAATAGATCAACCAGACAATGGTTTATCTATTTAGGCGCCTTCACCAGAAATGTTCACTTGTGTTTTCATTATAGCAAGTTGTTTTCAGAAAAAAAAGACATTTTATGAATAGATACATTTTGTCTGGGAGCAGGGGGACGGTTCTTCTGCTTCCTTTTTTCATTTAAAGAAGCACGAGAACCGTCCCCCTGCTTCCCCCTACAACTCCCTCCTCACCCTCTTCACAAACTCCTTCACCCTCCGCGATGGAACCTTGTCCTTCCGCCTGATCCACGCAAGATGAAGCGGTTCACTCCCCGCCCCTTCAATCTCTACCGGAATGATCGGTTGATTCGTATAAGGCGCACGGGTCCGGAACGAGTAATCCATCCCAAGGGTCACCGCCACCCCGCTTTGAACCGCCCTCTTAATCGCTTCGGTATTATTCGTGGTAAAAAGAATATCGATGGGTCCATACGGCGATAAGGTATCGTGGGCAAATTGTTTAATATAGTCATCATTATAAAGAACAAATGTCTCTCCTATCAGCTGCTGAGGTGAGAGTTGGTCGAATGCGGCCAACGGAGAATGTTCGTGGACACCCGCCACCATCCTTCCTTCCATGAGCTCCTCCGCAACCAGTTCATGATGTTGCACACCGAAGGTTTCTGAAGTCAAAATCAATCCAATGTCCAGCTCGTTATTCTCGACTCCTTCGATGATCTTCACCGGACCCATCTCATGTATCTCCACTTTCACGTTCGGATAATCGCTCTTATACGCCGATACCATATCAATCAGAAGGTTAATGGGACCGGGAATGATGCCGATTTTCAACTCCCCGCCAAGGGTATCCGTACACCGGTTTGCTTCTTCCTTCAGTTCCCCAATGGCAGCAAGAACATTGTCCACTTTCTTCATAATATTCTTCCCATCTGCCGTCAACACAGTCCCCTGACGATTTCGGGTAAAAATCTGCACTCCCAACTCCTGCTCCAGCTTGCTGATGGACTGACTCACGGCTGACGCGCTCACATGCAAATGCTCCGCCGCCTTCGTAAGCGCCCCTGCCCGTGCCACCTCTGCCACATGCTCCAACTGTTCAATATTCAAGGTCCGTCCCTCCTTAAGTAATACTTAACTAAATGTTATTTTTATTAAATTATAATAAATTTATGTGAATGTTAAAATTTATTTAGATTTAAAAATAAGGAGGAAATACACATGACGAAAAGAGTAGCGGTTATTACAGGCGGAGCAAGCGGTATCGGTAGAGAAACCTCTCTGAAATTTACTAAAAAAGGTGACCGGGTTGTTGTCGCGGACTTTAATGAAGAATTGGGAAATGAAACAGTCGAGATGATCCGTTCTGCGGGTGGCGAAGCGATCTTCATCAAAACGGACGTCTCCAACCACGAAGACGTAACCAGCTTAGTCGAGAAAACCGTCGAAGAATATGGAAGAATCGATATCATGTTCAACAATGCCGGAATCGGATCACCTACACCTGTACTCGATATGAACATGGATGCCTACCACAGGATCATCAATATCAACCAGCACGGCGTCGCATACGGCATCATCGCAGCGGCTAAGAAGATGAAGGAACTGAACATCAAAGGCGTCATCATCAACACCACCTCCGTATTCGGGGTACTCGCATCACCGAACACATTCGCCTACCACGCCACCAAAGGAGCCGTCAACATGATGACCAAATCAGCGGCATTGGAACTAGCTCCATACGGAATCCGAGTCGTCGGCATCGCACCGGGAGTTGTGGACACCCCGATCATCCAAGGCTATAAAGACCACGGCATCATTGATTCCATGAAGGCGAAAGTGATGGGGAATAAACTCACCCAGCCTAAACAACTTGCTAATGCAGTTTATCTTCTCTCATTGGAGGAAGCGGATGCGATTAACGGCAGCGTTGTAATGGCTGATGAGGGGTACGCGTCGTTTAAATAAGAAGCAGGGGGACGGTTCTTCTGCTTCCCCCTAAAACACAAAAGAAGCAAGAGAACAACGAACTCGCTGTCGCGATGGCTTAAAAGATTCCTTCCAACTAAAAAAAGTATGTTCTTTTGTGGTATTGTTTAATCGCCAAACCAAACAATCCGTAGTAAGAACGTACTTTTTCATGTGCCTGTTATTTCATCGAATTCCTCATATTTGTATACCATTATTCTTATTACCAAAAACACACCACCTCCATAGAGTAGATTTCTAGGAGGCTATTTGCGTGGACACAACAGAAGAAGATATGGAAGCAACAGAACCGTCCCCCTGCTTCTTGTGTTTTTTTATAGGGTTAGATATAGTGGGATAGATTGAATTTTCTGGGAGGAAACTAAATGAAATCCATTATTGATATGGTCATCGTCATTCCCGCTTATAACCCTGATGAGAAGTTGAAAATGTTGGTTGATGACATTATGGCAGCCCATTTTTCACGCGTTATTGTTGTAAATGATGGTAGTAAAGAAGAATGTGCCGGCATTTTTAGAGAGTTGGAGGGCATTGATGAATGTGTGGTCTTACATCATAGTGTTAATCAAGGGAAAGGTCAGGCTTTAAAAACTGCCTTTGCATATTTTAAAGATCATTATCATGATTCACTTGGGCTTATTACCATTGACTCTGATGGTCAGCATACAGTAGAAGATATGAAGAAGGTCGCTGCTAAATTAGAAGGCCATCCTAATAGCTTAGTACTGGGGTCCAGAAATTTCTCAGAAGAAAATATTCCTTTGAGGAGTCGTTTTGGAAATAACCTTACTAAAGTCGTGGTCAAGTTCGCCAGTGGAATAAACGTTTCCGATACACAAACGGGTTTGAGAGGAATACCAGCAGTGTATGTGGATGATCTTCTAGAGGTAAAAGGTGACCGCTACGAATACGAGATGAACATGTTACTGGAATGTAAGAAGAAGAATATTAAGATTGAAGAAGTGAATATTAAAACAATCTATATAGAAGAGAATAAATCGTCTCATTTTAATCCAATCAAGGATTCTATCAAAATCTATTCCGTTTTCTTAAAGTTCATCGTGTCTTCCTTTGCATCATTTGGGGTGGATATCCTATTATTTACGTTTTTCGCGTTGATGCTAAAGGATACAATACCAGAATCCTTCATCATTGTTTCAACGGTTCTGGCAAGAGTTTTATCTTCATTCATCAATTTTATGATTAATAGAAATGTAGTATTTCAATCAAACTCATCCCATACGATGATCAAATACTATGCCCTCAGTATTGTGCAGATGGGGATCTCAGCGCTGGCTGTACAGTATATCTATTCAGCGGTCAGTTCAGGAGAGGTATTTATCAAGATTATAGTAGATTCCCTTTTATTCCTTGTTAGTTTTGTCATTCAACGAGAATGGGTATTCAAAAATGAGGTTGACCGGAGTGAGCTGTTGAATCATGAGTAGAAGCAGGGGGACGGTTCTTCTGCTTCCCCAGAATATACAAAAGAAGCAAGAGAACCGTCCCCTTGCTTCTTCCTTGCTTCTTCCAATCATGAAAACTTCTTCCCTGAAATCCTTCTCATCAACTTGCAAAATTCTGGCCATTCTTTTGGGAACCGGTTATCTCCGTGTTTTATTATCTTTCGGTCCCCCTGATGAATTTCCACCCGCCAGTGGGTACCATCAAGGACGCCAGGTTCCACGTACTTCGCTTTCCAGTTCAGTAAGTCCAGTCTCTTAAGCTCGGCTTTTAGATTGTCGGCCGTTTTCCTTCTTATCGATTTGCGAATCTCTGTTTCCCCATCTTCGTTCCGTTGGTTCCACGAAAGCTGGAAGCGATCCAACTGAATGTCGATTGTGTATGAGTCACCGAAGAATCCTCCCACTGAAGCTTTCAGCCTACTAACCTTCTCATATTCCCTTTCAATGGCTTCCTCCCTATTCCACTGGTTTTCGCAATGCTTACAATAGAATTCAGGTCCATCCACTAATGCAAAACATCCGCCCAGCTTAAACTTTTCATTTTCCTCATTTGGATATGCAAGGGCCGGTTCACCGTAGAGGATCGGCACAGTATCCTTACTACCGCAGGCGGGACACTTTTTAACGTTGATAGTCATTGATACTTCTCCTTTTTGTTTAAGAATTTCGTAAAGTACTATCTTTTATTTTATACGGTGAGTCTTCCGTTTTTTTGAGGGGGTTAAAGAAGAAGCAAGAGAACCGTCCCCTTGCTTCTCTAACTCTTCCTATACTTGTCTTCAATAATGCTATAATTCTCATGATTGATTTTATCCCACTTGGTCTTCTTATAGTTAAGTCCTTTGAGTATGTAATTGATCCGTTCAGGGTCATATTCCCTGAAGTATACGGAATTGGCCCACGTTTTCATTTGCTGGTGTTCCGGATGCTTCTCATCACGATAGGCTTCAAGAAATTCATAAAAACCATGCAGACCGCCTACATCTTCGGGGGGAGATTCCTCTTCTCCATCCAGAAGGGTTGGATAACCAAAGTAGTAATCGTCGACAATCTCCTCAAGCTTTACGGTGAACTGCCAGCCATCACCGAAATCATAGGCATACCGTACCTCCCCATACTTCTCCAGATACTCATCGATCTTTAATCCGGTTGGTTTCCGCACTTCAATCTTCAGTCTCTCCAGGGCATTCTTTTCAAATTTCAGCATTTCTGGTGGAACCGATTTTAGCCTTTCCTCATACGCGGCCTTGTTTTTCTTATAGTGCTGATGCTCAAGGTAAACTTCTTCATGGTCTGTGACAATCTTATTCTCTTTCGTCAGGTCGAATTCATAGTTGTGATACCCTTCACTGGGATATCCGCCTCGGAAGTTCGTCACGTTCTGGATGACGTCATGAAGCCTTCTATATGTCGCACCCGCTGGCATGATGACTCTTCTCCATATCAACGGCTCGGACTCTTCTAATTCAATTTTGACAATGTAAGATTTCAATTGGATTCCCTCCCAATTAAGAGTTTCATTTCAGATAAGGTGTAAACTGCTCCCCGAAGGAATAACCCTCCCGCATCCCCCATAAATTTAAAGTATACGAAAGGAGCTGGGCCCCATGCTTGAATGGAGTGCTGTTATTGCAGCCGTCGCATTCACCATTCTCGTCGTCTATTTAATTATGACATTAAGAAAAGTAATGACAACACTGGCTGAAACGGAAAAGACGCTGTCTGATACGAGGAATGCCGTCAATGGCATCACAGGCGAGGCAGAAGAACTGATCCATACAGCCAACCAAATTTCCGATGACGTAAAAGGAAAAATGAAAGCCGTCGACCCTTTAATCGAGTCCGTACATGATGTAGGTGATATGTTGCACAATGTGACCAGCTCAGTAAAAAGGACTGCTCTACAGAAAAGTCCTCCAAAGACCATCCATGCACAGGAAAGGGATTCAATTCAGATTAAATTGAAGTGAAGCAGGGGGAAGCAGGGGGACGGTTCTTCTGCTTCCCCCTTTGAAATACGGGGAAAGGAAGCATGAGAACCGTCCTCTTGAATTCTGATTGTTGTACTAGCCCTCGAAGAAAGCTCTTATTTAAACCTTCAACTCACTGAACAGCATTCCCCTAGCTATCACCTCTCATCCTCCTCATTCAAAGTGGCCTGACTGGTTCATCATATTTAATCCTCTTTGTATTCTTGCTACCGCAAATGGCAGGACACCTCTTCATGTTTGTTGTCATGAACACTTCACCTTGACCAACAAGGATATTCATATAAACCGACTATTTTATACGGATAGTTTTCGTTTTTTGGTGAGGACAAAACAAGTTAAGTTATCTATTATTAAAGAAGCAGAGGGACGGTTCTTCTGCTTCCAGACAAACTAAAAGAACCTACTTTTTCATACGCTATTATGTCATCAAATTCCTCTTTACCCTATTATAGTCGGAAGAAATGTTCCAACCATCGCGATAGCGATGTATTTCACTTCTCCCAAATGCCCCAAAAAGAAGCAAGAGAACCGTCCCCCTGCTCACAAAATAAAAAACTTGAAACTTATTCATCCCATCCCCACTCTAATAATCAAAAAGGAGGGCAAGCAGTGAATGAACTTAGTCTTATCAGGAAGGCCATAAAGGGCAATAAGAAGTGTCTTGAGGAGCTTCTTGTTATGCATAGTGATCAGTTGTACCGCTCGGCGTTCTTGTATGTCAGAAATCGTGAAGATGCCCTGGATGTGGTTCAGGAGGCTTCTTACAAAGCGTTTAAATCAATCGGCAAATTGAAAAATGAGAAATTCTTTTTAACCTGGCTAACCAGGATCCTGATTCATTGTTCTTATGAGGTATTAAATAGAAAGAAGAAAGAGATTCCTCTAGACATTGTAAAAGAGAGAAACGTTGATCGAGCGGAACAAGGAGTCGAGAGTCTGGACCTAATAGATGCCATCAACCAGCTAAATGAAAAACATAAAGATGCCATCATTCTTTTCTACTTTCAGGATCTCCCCATAACCCAAGTAGCTAAAATTATGAACATACCAGAAAACACAGTGAAAACCTATCTGAGCAGAGGCAAAGAGAGATTGAAAAAATCGTTAGGAGGAATGAACCACAATGGAAAAAAACTCATTTCAAGAAGCATATGAAAAGATTGAGGTGCCCCAGGAGGATGTATTAAAATCCATCCGGAAAGGAAGGAACCGGGCTGATTCTGATGCACATAAAACGAAAAAGAAAACCGCTATATGGTCGTCCGTTGCAGCTGCCACCCTTTTCGTTTCTTCCAGCTTCCTTTCCCCTTCCCTGTCTCATGTCATGGCGGATGTCCCTATCCTCGGGAAAGTATATGAAACGTTTAACGATTCCGTTGGCATAAGCTTGCAATCACAAGAACTCATAACGGAACTCAATCAAACCGCCAGCAGTAAAGGAATCGATGTCTCTATTACCAACGCCTATTATGACGGAGCGGTTGTAGGAGTGACGTTTAAGGCGAAAGGAAAGATGAACACAGAGGACAATGGACAGGTCGCAGGATTTTATGAGATTTTTGACGGAAATGAAGGAATTTCAGATAGCAAAGAATACGTGCATATGGAACCGGCAGATGATGGCTATATCGGCCACATACAGCTAAGTTATCCAAAATCGGAATTGCCATCAGACACGACCTTCCCACTCGAATTCAAAACGATTGGCGGACAAGAAGGTAGCTGGAGATTCGATGTCCCCATTAAGCAGCTGCCTTATGAAACCGTCACACTTGATCAAGAACGAAGTGATGAGCTTTCAGACGTCAACGTCCATTTTGATTCCGTCATTCTCGGGAAAGCATCGACCGCCATTAACTACACGGCAACATTCCCTGTTCAAGGAAAGCATGATCAGATGCGCCTGGAAGTCTATGATGACAAAGGAAACGAAATGAACCTTTCCATGGATGGCATTGACCTGGAAACGACGAAAAATGGGGATCAATACATTGTTAAAGGAAGAAGCATCCTTCCACAGTCGGTAATAGGAGAAACAAAATACCTGGAAATACATCCGAAGGTAGCCCTTAATACAAAGGACCAATTTGTTCCACTGAATGCCTCAACTCCTACGGAAGTGAAGGCAGCTAGACAGAATCTATCTGTTACGATTGAAGATATAACGGTTGATGACAATACCCTTGCCGTTGACTTCCAATGGAATAACGGGGATGCAGTGAACAAGGACTTTAGTTTCTTTAAGGATTTCGTCCAACATGATGTCATTCTAGTGAAGGCATCAGAAAAAGAAATCTATGAGGAACCTATCAAGCACTCCGTCAAAACCCTTCAAAAGGATGAATTACGATTCAGAAGTACATTTGATATCAGTCAACTCGATGATTTCAGCCTGAACTCTTATGTCTTGAGAGCTGAATTAGGCTCGTTAAGTGCCAACATCCCTGTTGAATTAGATGAAGTGAAGATTGAGTTAGAGTGAAGCAGAGGGACGGTTCTTCTGCTCCCCCATTAAAATGCAAAAAAAGGAAGCAAGAGAACCGTCCCCTTGCTTCCGGCATTATTTATTGAATCTGAATTAAACTATTATCCAGTGCATCCACCACTTTATCCGCTACGGCTCCAGGTCCGCCCCATACGATGAAACGAGAGTATTCTCTCAGAAGGGATTGGGTAGGAGTCGGGATAGACTGATCGCTTACCAATAATATTGGCACATTATGTTTAGCTGCCAGTGCCGAACCTGCAAGAGCATCCGGGAAATTATTTCCTGTTGCTACATAGGCTGCGTTCTTCCCGAGTGGTAAATGGTTGATGATCAACTTGGCTGTTTCATACCGGTCTGCTCCACCGTAACGAACCGGATTTGGCAATTGACTTTCTACGAACTCACTGACCGCCCCTTCCCCACCTACAACAATGGACGATGCTTTACTTGCCAATGCTTTTTTCGTCACATCCGGTAGGGACGATCTATCGGTTAATAGAATAGGAATACTATTCCTGGAGGCATATGGTGCCACAGAGAGAGCGTCAGGGAATTTTTTCCCGTTGGCAACGACGGCTTTCGTTGATGGTATTTCTTTCGCAATAAATGCAGCTGTCTCGTAACGATCGTTTCCGCCTATTCTTTTCACAGAAATCCCCAAGTATTTCAATTCATCTGTAACATGACTTGAAACGGCTCCTTCACCACCTAAGATGATGACCTTCTTCGCTTTGAGACGCTGCACTTCCCTCCACGTGGCAATCGGAAGTTGTTTCTGATCCGTCAAGAGGACCGGTGCGTTGTGATAATAAGCCAAAGGCCCCCCTGCCAGGGCATCCGGGAAGTCATTCCCTGAAACCAGCACAACGGTATCAGATGTTTTCCAACCATGCTGAGAAATTCCGACGGCTGTATCGAAACGTTTGGCTCCCTGAATCCGATCCGTTAACTCCTGGACTTTGAATTCATAGTTCATCCCTGGCGTCCCCCAATTATTCTCAAGCCTCACATAATAGGTTCCCGCAGGAAGGTCCAGTCTCTCTTCATCAGGACCATATTCCGCAAAATGATGATCCGTATCGAGGTCTACATACTCTTTTCCATTTTCATCTATGAGTTTTATGTTCCATGAACCTTGAGCATACCGGTCTATGCTCAGGGCAACATTATTGGCACGATTTAACGTGAATGTGAAATAATCGATATCATCATGCGTTTGTATCTGTCCTTTGTAGGCTCTATTGATTTGGATGGCAGAAGCAGCTTCAGCCTTGTCGTTAAACTCTTTTTCGTAGAAGTCGTTCGCTGTTTGCTGAACGATGAACGTATAAGGGACTCCTTTGGATTTATATTCCTCGGTGCTCACTTTAATAAAATATTCACCAGCAGGCAGCCCAATACTTACCTCTTCATACCCTGTGACCCCAGAATGATTTCTTGTGAAAAAATGGGTATAAGGATGTCCATCCTTATCCGTGATTTCCACATTCCACGTAGCACCCTCTGCCCGATTAAATCGAATCACCGTATTTCCCGCTTTATCCAGATTGAATCGATAATAGTCTACATCCACCGTCGTTTCCAACGTTCCTTCATATTCCTGATCAAGAAGAATGGGAACAGCATCTTCCATCGTGTTCGCCTGGGAACTAGACGCTTCCACCGGTGCACGGTTGTTAATGATTAATAGCAACATGGTCATCATACAGAATATACTCAATACTTTCCTCACAATTGTCCTCCTAATAAAATGGATTTTTTTTACAACAAATCCATTATACTATGACTTCAGACCCGAAATAACCTTAAATGGCAATTTAGTGTATTAATATATTAATAAGGGAAGCACGGGGACGGTTCTCCTGCTTCCTCACAACACAAAAAAGAAGCACAAGAACCGTCCCCCTGCTCCCTGCTTCCCCCCAAAAAAAGAGCCGGGGGACCTGTCCCCCGGCTCTTAAGAATATTAGTTATTTTCCGGATCCGTATCATCGTGATACGTCGAGTCACCACTCATGGCGTTAAATGTCCAGTCCACTTTCAACGTATCACCCTGGAATTGGTTCTGGTCTTCCCCGTTGTCCACGAACTCGAATAATACGAAGATCTTTTCTTCCTGTCCGACAGAGATCCCATCCGGTACTGGCAGGGCTCCGTCATTGCTGCTTCCAATAAAGGAACCGATGGCGGTTACGTCCGGTGTTTCCCCTTGCAGTTCAGCCAATGTGGTTTCAACCGCTACGTTGGTGGCACTGCTTGTGTTGTACATGATGGTGACTTTGATATGCTCTGCCATGTCGCCAGTGTTATCACCTTTTGCATCCTGCACTTGATACTTGGTGTCCAATAGAACCTGGTGGATATCAAGGGACCCATTGTTTTTCAGGGTGAATTCACGGTAAATTTCGTCACCGGGCTTGATGTTGTCGATGTTGACAACGGCACTTGGGTTCATGGACAGGTCCAGTGTACCCGCGGCGAAGGTATTCTCTGTCGCCTCTGCATCGCTGAAGTAGGCGAACGTCCCCCCTCCGATCAATGATAAACCCAATGCGGCACTCATAATACTTTTGCTTACATTCTTGGTAAAACTCATGAATAATTCCTCCCTTTTTAATAGAAAAAATATAGTAAACTTCTATGTATGTTTGGTGATACATAGGAGATGAAACCACATTATGCTTTGCTTCCTTCAAGTTCGTTTTTAGCTACAAGGATGGAGCGGAATGATGAAACCAGCAATAAGATTCCCGGCACGATCATCAATAATGCGGAACCGGCTTTGGAATGGGCATAGTTCAAGACATAACCTATATAGGGAATCGTCAAGTTGGTATACTTTCCGATGATCGCTGACTGAGGAACCGTCCATAGATCAGGGCCGTTATTGTGATCCCCTTTGGTTTTATACAGAGCTTGTCCATTTTCTTGGATGACTTCCGTGATTCTGTGTGTAATCAGCTTGCCCTCCATGCGAAAGGTGATGATATCTCCTTTTTGATAAGAGGTCTGCATGTCTCCAAGCTTGATGGAAATGATGGAACCGGTCTGGAAGGTGGGCTCCATGGATCCTGATAAAACGGCTTTCACCTGGTACCCCAGAAAAGTCGGTTCCCCCCCTGACAATCTGGAAGAAAGAACAATAAATGCCGTTAAACAGATCATCACGAGAAAAAGCGTTCCCACTGCGCTACTCACGATTCTCCATCGCTTCTCTTTCATGTTCTGTCACCCCCTTTACTTCATCCCCGGATTCCGAGTTCTCTGGATCCGTCTTAGATGGTTCCGTTTCCGGAGCAGTCTGAATGTCTTCTGCAGCAGGTTGGTCTCGGTCCTCCAGTTCCTGCATCTGCAATAGGATCGAAGAACGTATCTCCTCTATATGTGAGAAATCAACCTCCTTCCACAACCCTTCAATGTGCTGAAATCCCTCGCGTACATAATCATATGTATGGACGTCCGCGGCCTTCTGTTGCTGGATGCCCCTGTAATACGTGGCCATTTCCTCATATAGATGCTGCAACATACCCATTTGGCGGGTCAGCTCCCCTTCCACTGCCGTCACTTCTTCCAATTGCCTTTCCAATTCTTCCATTGAAGCACCAGGTGAGGGAGCTACAATCTTCTTCAACGTGTTTTCCATATCTCCTGACACCTTTTGGGCGCCTTCCTCAAGATCCTGAATGGTTCCCGGAAAAACAAATGCCGCCTTCATGGTGATGGATTCCGGTGAAGCCTGACTTGTAAATGCCGCTTCTGTTTCCCCCACCAGCTGAGTTCCGGCATAAAAGGCCATGCAGCATAGCGAAGGCATTAGAATGGTTCGATGAATCCGTCTCACACCATCACTCCCCTTTTGCAGAACCACTCATTTGACTCTAAGTATACAGAATCATCAAACAATTTAAATTGGGTTAATTTCGTTGAAAAACAGGAAGGAAATATGTCGAATTTACTCGTAAATCGGAAGAACCGCATGTCACCGGACAAAAATTAACCCAATTGATTTCACGGTCCATTTTCTAAATAATTTAAATTGTTAGATATCTCAATCCAACGAGAGGGTGAATGTATTTGAAAAAGAAAAAAAAGAAGAAGATGAGTAAGAAAGCGGCGATTCCTGCTGTACTGGCATTATCGGTCACATTAGGAGGACTGGCACCGACTTTACCTGGATTGGCGGGACCTGCAAGCGTCGTTTCTGTACAAGCTGAAGGCTTAAGTAAGCAGGAGGTCGTGAAGGCGTTCCTTCAATCGAAAGTATTGGAGAAAACAAAATCGGCGGCGACAGGAGATCAGTTCAAAATCATCAGCGAGGAAGCGGACAGCGAAACGGGTACATACCATGTACGTACGGTGGAACAGTATAACGGCATCCCAATTTACGGATCCGGCCAGACTGTTGCTCTAGACGCCAATAACAACGTGTATGCATCCTTCGGTAACGTGACACAGAAGCTAGCCCGTACCATCATTCCAACAGAAGCAGCCATTGAAAAGAAAGAAGCTGAAAATATCGCCAAAGCAGGTGTAGCATCCGAGATTGGCGTGGATGAACTGAAAACCTATGATGGCCTTGACACAGAGTTAACGATCTATCCGTATAAAGGGAAATACTACTTAACGTACCTGGTAAAAGTATCCACTTCGACCCCGGCACCGGGCTATTTCCACTACTTCGTGGATGCCACGAACGGAGAAGTGGTCAACAGTTTCAACGCCATGCATGAAGTGGACCCGACAAGTCTTACGGTAGCTCAAGGAAGAGGATTGAACGTATTCGGGAAAATGCAGTATTTCCCTGTAGGAAAGGACGCGGCAACGGGAACTAGCTATTTATATGGAGGATCCATTGCGGGGGGAACATTCGGCAACCCGAATATCGTCCCACTTGCGACGTTCGATGCCCGCCGCATGCCTGAAACGTCATTCATCCTGCTCTCGGCACTCTTTGGCTTCACCGGATTTGAAATCAATACGAAGAGTTCTTCTAACTACTTTTATGACCCGGCAGCCGTATCGGCCCATACCAATGCCGACAAAATCAATAAATACTATCAAGGTGCCCATAAGCGTAACGGGATCGACGGCAAAGGGACGCCGTTCATCAGCACGGTTCACATCGGTTCCAAATGGAATAATGCAGCCTGGAACGGCAAGCAAATGCTATACGGAGATGGGGACGGGGTAACCCTTGGTTCCTTAGCCGGCGGACTTGACGTGGCCGGCCACGAAATCACGCACGGTGTCATTACCAATACGGCCAACCTGACCTATCAAGGCGAATCGGGAGCCATCAATGAATCACTCGCGGATATCTTCGGAGAAATAGCGGAAATGTACTCTTCCGGTTCTTATAACAATCCTTCAGAGTGGGAAATGGGTGAGGATATTTATACACCGAACAAAGCAGGGGACGGCGGTCTACGTTCATTGAAGGATCCACGTACTAAAACCCTTCCTGCCGCATACGAAATGAGGGATAACCGCTACCCGGATCACTATGACGACCGCTACACGGGAGAACTGGATAAAGGCGGCGTGCACATCAACAGCAGTATCAACAATAAAGCGGCCTACTTAATTTCCGAGGGCGGTACACACAACGGCGTAACCGTCACCGGACTTGGTGCCAGTCAAACAGGTGCCATTTTCTACAGTGCACTGACAAAGTATCTGACGCCTTCCTCCGGGTTCAAAGAAATGCGCGAAGCTGCCATCCAGGCAACCCGCGACAAGTTTCCGGATAAGAATGGACAGCCATCCGCACAGACGCAAACTGTCATCAATGCTTATGATGCTGTTGGGGTGTCAGCACAATAACTATGACAGAGTATTTTGGGGAGCCAGGGGATCAAATCCTTTGGCTTCCTTTTTCAGAAGCAGGGGGGAAGCACAGGGACGGTTCTGCCGCTTCCGAAGAAAAAGCAAAAGAACCGTCCCCCTGCTTCCTTTATTTTCATTTCACATGACCACACTAGTCCCACGCTCCCGGAACGCTTCAAGTTCCGCCATCAACTTCGCCTTCTCCACTTCAAAATCTTCGTCTAACGATTCATCTGGCGCTTCCACGATTCCTTCTTCTGTAAACCAATCCGGTAGCAGCTCCGTACGTACCGGTTTCCGTCCAGCCCTGCGTGAAGGGTTTTTAACCACTTTCTCAACCATAACCTGCTTCTCTTTCTCCCGCTCATCGTTCACATCCTGCACTTGCAGCAGCTCCCACTTCACAAGGATCGCATCCACATAGCTCCAATAATGCTTCCCCTGCTCAACCGCTCTCTTCATAGCTTCCACAACGAGGCTGTCTGAAAGTCTTTCAGACCAGGACTTAATTTTCTCCTGCATATAAGACCCTAAACGCCCAAATTCATTTTCTTTAAAAAAAGTAACAGGACAATTGCCGCGCTGTTGTTGTTCATTCTTTTCTGAAGGATTCTTTGAAGTACTCTCTGTATACGTCCCCTGATCCATCTCAGGTCCCCACTTCTTGTGACGGGACAGGTTTTCCTTTGGAACGGACGGGCTGGTACGTTCCGGCGTAACAGGTGGGCAAACGGAAGTGAGCTCACTCACATTACACCGCTCCTCCATCACCCGTTTGATATTCTCAGAGATTGGCTGTACATACATCACATTGCTTAAAATGATACTAGAGGATGAAATCGTCCTGAACTCCCTGATAAGCAAATGTTGATCCACAAGAAAATCAATCGCATCCTTCACCTGGCGCTTCGTAAAACCATATGTATCGGCAAAAGCCTGATAGCTCTTCTGCAACATATCACCCTTGAATTTCGTCCTGGCCCCCGTGATCATCCCACTCTCATCCCGGATCATCGTCGGCCGGTACCAATACACAATATCCGCAAGTAGAGTAATCGCAACAAAGTGTGCCTTCCCGCTTGAAAACGTAATGTTCTTATACCATAAATGAGGAACGATATTCCCCACAATCTCCAATTCAGCAATTTGATCCGCTACCTGACACCCTGATCTCATACATTTCTCCACCCTTCTCATCTATTCATCTCTTAAATAGATTGAAAGAGAGAAAAAGGACACCCTATAGAAAAATTAAATTTAATAAGCAAAATATTTTTTATTATGTATTAAACTTCTAATAAAGGTGTTTGCTGGTATTATTAGTACATGAGAATATAGTACCTTCTAAAGGAGCACAAACAATGACCTCTAATTTAAAATTCGATACAAACCATAGAACGCTGACATAATTAGTAGTCAAAGTGACCATATTTCTTGGACACCTTAAAAAGGACCAGAATCGAATACTACTTTTACGTGTAGTAGTCAATCTATATAAACCATTAAAATCTTAGAGGAGGTGATTTGTCATGATTTTCGACCATTACGATTTATTAGAACTATTTGAAAGAGAGCCCTTAGAGTATAGGAGTGATCAAGGATTCTACATGAATAGTAAAACAGATCCACTTGGAATAAAATTACTATTCAGCATGTCCATCTATACTGATAAATGCATGGTCAGTTTAATTTATAAAGAGCATGAACTGACTCTCGTAAGTTTAGAGATTAATAATGTTATTAAAGTGGAGAAAAGGGAGGATCTTCTATTTATTCATTCAAAAAGTGCAAGTTCACCAATCATAATCAATTTCAAGCCAAGATTTTCTATAAGTGAAATTTGTTTATAATAGATTAGGATAAGGGAGGTAAATTCATCATCTGTCGCGGGGCTGGCCCCATATTACCTCTCCTTCCTATAAGGACTAACCTCAACCTCCTCTACCTCCCAATCACGCCCTTGTTTCGTTAAATAGATGTTAGCAGTCCCTTCATATATAGCCTCTATTCCAGTTTGCTCATTATTCTCAATGATTTCAAACGTCACCTTCACAATCTCAGGTCTGTCAGGGTAATCACTAATAATGGTATTCGGACTCTCTAGGTCTTTCTTTCGAGGATATTCAAAAAAGTATCGAAGCTTCTTTTGGTCTTCCTCTGAGATCCCTTCGACTTTCTTGTTTTCTTTAAGGTCCTTGATCATATTCGTTACTACCCTTTCCTGTGTTTGGTTTACCATATTGAATACAAGATACAGCGTTGCCACTCCCACTAGAATGACAGCTATGATGAGCAACGGCTTTTTGTTAAGATTCAATCGTCACACCCCTTTCCACATTCCCTATCTGAACAATGACCCGTCTGTCTTATCATTCCACGTATTTAGATCTTGAGTGAATCCAAGGGTGGAACACGCTAACAGTTGTAGTAAGATGAGAGAAAGGTCTCTTGGGTGTACACGCATGTTGAACTGAAACGTCTTAACTAAAAAATATCATTCTTTATCTCACACTGCCTCTAGTCGTACTATTCCCATAATTTGTTACACCAATCCCCAATTTAATAGAATGATAATAAAAAAGGAGAGATACATATGAAGAATCTATTCGATCTAACCGGAAAAGTAGCAGCCATTACAGGAGCAACACGAGGTATCGGACGCTCCATGGCAATTGCCCTGGCAGAAGCCGGAGCAGATATTGCCTTACTTCAAAGGAACCCGGAACAGACTGATGTGAAGGAAGAAATTGAACACCTTGGTAGAAAGTGCTCCATCATACCATGCGATCTTGAAAAGCCAAACGAAGTGAAATCCGCTATCCCGAATGTGATCTCGACATTTGGAAAAATTGATATTCTCGTAAACAACGCCGGCATCCAACGCCGCTCTCCTTCCGTTGATTTCCCGGAATCGGATTGGGATGATGTGCTGAATATCAATCTAAAAGTGGTCTGGCTATTATGTCAGGAGGCAGGACGTCACATGGTGGCTCAAGGAGGAGGCAAAATCATCAACACCGCTTCCCTTCTATCATTCCAAGGAGGATTGACCGTTCCAGCGTATGCAGCAGCCAAAGGCGGTGTTGCTCAACTGACAAAAGCCCTCTCGAATGAATGGGCAAAAGAGGGTGTCAATGTGAACGCGATTGTTCCAGGGTATATTGCTACAGAAATGAATACTGCTCTAATCGACGACCCGATTAGAAACAAACAGATTCTTGATCGGATTCCTGCCGATCGTTGGGGGGAGCCCGATGACTTTAAAGGGACCGTTGTGTATTTAGCTTCAGAGGCTTCAAAGTATGTACATGGGCATTTGTTGGCTGTTGATGGGGGATGGCTTGGTAGGTAGTTCGATGGTTAAAAAGATCCGGAGATCCCCAGTGACGAAGCGCATGGATTGTATATGTTGAGTATGGGTTGATTATTTTATTGCGCAGGAATAAAGAAGAAGCTTGAGGCACCAGCCCTCAAGCTTCTTCTTTACGGGTTCCCGATAACGGGGAGCACGTATAAAATATTGTTCAGTTGTCGGATTCCATTGTTAATTGTGTAAACCCTCTATCTCTTTTCTCTCTTCTGACTCTCGATATACTTCTTTTCCTGCTCGGCACTCAACGGAGACGTCGCTTTCCCGATATTTCCGTCCTGCAACCGCCAAATCGTATTATGATCCTCCACCACTCCGGAAAAATCACCTTCTTTCCAGGCTGTGAGGATATCCTCATACACGTACTCATCTTCATATTTGTTAATTTGTAATTGATCCAACAGATAATCAATCCGTTCATCGGTGATCTTATAGAACGACCACTTCTCTTTCGCCCTCACCTTTTGGTGGCTCATGGCATGTATGTATTGGCGCATCAGGTTTTCACTCAGAGGCGTCTTCACCTTTTCACCGAATGGATTCTCTTCCCCATTTGGATTCATTTCTACTCCCGCTGTGGACACAGCCTCTAATTGATTCGATTGATTACCAGTTTCCGAATTTCCCAGACTGCCAACTGCAATATAAACACCCAGTCCCGTCAGGAGCACAACACTTCCTACTATAACGCTCACCGTTTTTTTACGCAGCATGGTTTTCCCCCTGTATGATTTCTGTCCTACCTTCTTCTAGATGTCAGGCTGAAAGTCCTGCCAAGTATTGTTATATTACCATATTTTTCTTTGAGTCAAAAGAGATGGTCGCTAAGTTGGTTGTCAACGGGGACTGAATTCCGTATAATGGATCGTTGTTTGTTAAAAAATTTCCAACTATACATAAAGGGAGATCTGATATATTTGAAGAATCAGTCGTGGTTGTCACTTCAGTTCTTTGCGATATTTTTTACATGGGGGATTTTCATTCCTTACTGGACAGCGTGGTTAGTGGAGAGTAAGGATTTCTCCATTTCGGCTGCGAGTACCGTGATTGCCGTCGGGATGATTGCCCGTTCGTTTTCGAGCTTCTTCGTATTTCCGAAGTTGAGCCAGACGGTTTCATTGGGACGGTTATCCAGATGGATTGTATTGGTTTCAGGGGTAGCGCTACTGATGTTTTTGCCTATGGATTCTTTCGGGATGGTGCTCGGGTGTATGGTGTTATTCAGCCTTGTGTATCCGATGCTGCTTCCGATGGTGGAGAGCATGGCGGCTGTGATGATGAAGGAAGACGGGATTGATTATGGCCGGAGCCGTTCCTGGGGATCGATCGGGTATACGACCGCACTGCTTGCGGTTGGATTTTTGACATCGATTTTTACAGAGGGTGCCGTGATTTATCTTCTGTTTGGCGGGATCGTCGTGATCTTGCTTTCTTCCCTCACGAAACTGCCACAGTCCATGAGCGGTACCCGTGGTCAGGAGAAGCTTTCTTACGGGAGACTTCTGAAATCCCGTAAGTTTGTCTGGGCGATGGTAATCGTTGTCTTGAGTCAGGGAGCACATGCTTCTTATTATAATTATGGCGTTCTTTATTTGAAGGAATTAGATGTAAGCGCCGTGTATATCGGCGTGATCTTAAATGTTGCCGTGTTGTCTGAAATCCTTTTCTTTGCATTTTCAGACCGGTTGCTGAAGGGAAAGAGCATTTCCCTCATGTTCATAATAGCAGCAGGGGCTGCTGTGACGCGTTGGACTTTGTTGTTCCTCTTCCCCAGCACCCCTGTCTTCATCTTTACCCAACTTTTCCACTCTCTAACCTTCGGATTGACGCATTATGCATTTATGCGGTTGATTTATGAAGAATTGGAGAGCAAGGATATTCCCGCTGCCCAGGGTGTGTACACCTCCCTAGGTATGGGATTGAGTACGGCGGTGCTGACGTTCATCGGTGGCTTCCTGTATGATATCTCACCTAGTATGGCGTTTATGGGAATGGCTATTGTTGTGGCGCCTTGTGTGGTGCTTGGTGGTTGGATGTATTGGAAGTATGATCGTGGGGTTGAGGGTGTGTTTAGTTATAAATAGAAATAGGTTGACCGTTCGGACGTTAGGTTCCGGGCGGTTTTTTTATATTAATTACTTTGTATAGATGGTGCCTTTTGTGGATCCGCTTTTTGTCAGAGGGAGTGATTTCAGGATTTCTGCTGCGGTTTTTGCAGAAGAAAGGTGAAGGAAATCTCTCAGTTTTTGGTTGGTGATGGTAGGTTCTATGAGGAAGAAGTAGTCTTCTATGGCTTTGACGTGGGCGGTTCTGGATAGGTGATGGCAGTTTGGACAAAGCCATGTTCCTATTTTCCTTATCATGATGTGGGAGCATCTTTCACATTGGACTCCTTTAGTGAGATCAGCTTCTGTCAGTTGGTAGGTTGAGAGGATTTTCGGATAGGGTGGTTGATGCTGATTCAAGAGGAGTCTTTTTACTTTTTTGAGATCGGTGACTTCACGGGTGAACCTGTTATTGAGCTTACTGATTTCACTTACGATGTTCTGGGCATGGATCATTTTGTCGTATGGAGGAATCCTTTTGTGACCTGGAGCCATTTTAAGAATTGTAGCAGGGTTACTGAAAGCGACGAGGAATTCAATTGGCGGACAAGGGAGTTTATTATTGAAGAACCATTTCTGGAGGAATATTTTTTGTCGGGTGGCCTGGATGATGGGATCCGGGTAGCCCGTTTCGACTCCTTTGTAATATTGCGAAAGCTGATTGAATTCGGGATCAATGGTCAAGGTTCCGGCAATATTCTTGATTTCGATTAGCAGGGAATAACAGGGTGTGACCAGAAGACAATCAATCTGGAAATGATCCGGAGCGAGTGGCAGCCTGAGGTCACTGAAAATCATATACTTCTTGTCGGTGAGGAAGCTTACATGATAATCCACAGTCTTCTCTCCCTGGTAACCGGCTTTTCGTTTTCTGAAATCTTTTTCAATGAGGGGTCTTTTGGGATGGTTTGGTGGGGTCAGCCTTTGTAGTAAGGCTTCTGTTTGTAGGAGTTTGATAGGAGGGGTTCGTTTTTTTACATTCATTTAGAGGGGGTTCACTCCTTTGGGGATTTGATTGTTTATTAGTTCTACTTTTGTGGTGAAAATCCTGCTTTTTGAGGGGAATTTGTTTTGGATTGTCTGGTTTTGGGTTGGTGTGGTGTTGTGGATGGGGGTTGCGGGCCGTTTGGGGCCTGGTTTCTTTGTTTGGATCCTTGTCGCGAAGGAATCATGCGGGTTTGGAGGAGGATCGTGCCGGATTTGGGATTATCGTGCGGGCTGTGGGGTTTTCATGCGTCATGCTGATTAATCATGCGAGATTCCAAATAATCGTGCCACCGTGTCGAATTCTCTTTACCCGTGCCTATTACTAACCTCTTCCAACTCCACTCTCCCTTCTCCGTGAACAGGCAGAGGCTCCGTTCTCAAAACAGCGTATTTTTAGGCTTTTGATCTTCGTTCTGAACGAATTTATTCTTTAGATTGTCTGTTTTAGTTGGGAATGAGGTCCTTGCCAAGAATCATGGGCCGTTTTAGAATCGTATCTTCCTAAACAAGCCACCCTCGCGAAGGAATCATGCGGGTTTTAAAGAGGATCATGCCGTATTACAGATAATTGTGCGGCATATATTCCTTTCGTGCGAGAAACAAATTTTTCATGCGAGATTTCCAATAATCATGGCACCGTGTCGAATAATCTTCATAACTCAATAAAAAACGCCCCACCCATCAAGGGCGGGACGTTCCAATCAAACTTAAAATCTCTTATACCCAACAAACTTAGGATTCCAGTACGTATTGCTCAACTTCGATACGACCACTCCACTGTCGGATGCGTGGATGAATTCTCCGTTTCCAACGTAGATCCCCATGTGGCTGATGCCGGCTTTATACGTATTTTCGAAGAATACGAGGTCGCCTGCTTTCGGGCTGGATACGAAATAGGATTTGCTGTAGTAGCCTTCGGTGTTCGTACGTGCAATCGATTGTCCTGCCTGGTTGAAGACGTAGTAGATGAATCCGCTGCAGTCGAAGCCGGATGGTGATGTGCCTCCCCACGCGTACGGAGTTCCTACATATTTCTTGGCGATGTCGACGACGCTTGATGATGGCGTTTGAGTTCCACCGTCAGATGTACCGTTAATGGAAAGCTTTTGACCGACGTAAATGGTGTCTGAGCTTAACCCATTCCAGGACTTGATGGATGATACGCTCACGTCATAACGGACGGCGATATGTGACAGGGTGTCCCCTGATTGTACTGTGTATGTACTTGATCCTGTTGGTGCTGGTGTCGTCGTTGTCCCGCCTGAAGAAACGATCAACGTTTGACCAGGGTAGATGACATCACTACTCAGGTTGTTCCATGATTTCAATTCGGCAACATACACATCGAATTTGGCACCGATTTTTGATAGATAGTCACCTGATTGGACGGTATAGGTTTTGGCAGAGGAACTGCTTGGAGCCGAAACCTCCAGTACTTGGTTCACATAGATCAAGTCGGAGCTCAGGTTATTCCAGTTTTTCAAGTTTGAAACGGACGTATCATATTTATATGCAATCACGGAAAGGGAATCACCTGATTGTACGCGGTAAGAAGCCGCTTCCGCTGAATTGGCAGCCATTGTCGAGACGAGTGCAGCAGTTGTAAAGGCAATGATTGTTTTCTTCAAAAAAATGTCTCCTTCATAAATAGTGTCGAATTTTGTTGCTTGTCCATTATGGCTGAAGGAGGTCGATATTTTAATAGGCTAAAATTCTTATATGAAGAAAAATCAGGAAGAAACCCCAGTATAATAAGGGTTGGTACTTTATGGTTATATTTCCATTTGTAAATGTTTACACTGCAAAAGTGGATATCTCTTTGAGGAACTCCCTGGGTGAATGTCCTTATTTGTCAAAAAATCGTTATCAGCCCTGGTATCATACCATTTAGAAATTTATGGTTGCGCTTACAAGATTGAAGTGACACATTATTGGGTCTATACTCTCTATTTCCGGAGCTGTATGACGGCTGACGGACATCCAAATGAACCAGTCGTTTTCCACCTCCTCATCCCTATGACCCATCGCTCATTTACTTCAAGAAAATTCTGAATGACAAGATGATTTTTATCGATTAAAATTAGTAGAATTTATCTTACATATAAGCAAGGGGCGGGTTGTGTTGGCAGGAAAAATAAGGCTGTCAAACTTTGAATCTCTCAGGGTCCTTTCCATGATCATGATTGTTCTGTTGCATTTTGGGACCTACGGTTTTTCGAAGTATATTAACATATCGGAGTTAAGTAGTATCAATCAATTCCTTTTTAACTTCATCAAGGTTCTGTGTCTCGTTGGAGTCAACGTGTACGTGTTGATCAGCGGATACTTCTTGTGTACGTCAACATTCAAGATGAGCAAAGCGATAAGGGTGGTTCGGGAAACCTTTATTTTCTCGGTGCTGATTTTTGCCGGTATGGCGGTCCTGCAGCGGACTGATGGATCTCTTGCTGGCATGCTGCCATCGTTCCTTCCAGTCTACCTGTCGACTTATTGGTTTATCACGGTGTATATCCTGTTATTCCTGATTTCACCGTATCTCAATATCGTCATCAACCAGTTATCAAAGAAGGAATACGAGAAATTGCTACTCCTATTATTCCTGGTCAATTGTGTCTGGCAGTTCTTCCATCCCCTGCAAAGCTTCGGGGTCAATGGAGGGTACAGTATCGTGCATTTCATCTTTCTCTATTTTGTCGCCGGGTACCTCAGGCATCACGGAACGTTTATCTCTTCCTTAAGCACGGGCTATTATTTAAGCGTTTACATTCTTATAGGGGCAGGCACTGCCCTGATGCTGCAGCAGGCATGGGAGCTGCCGTTCAAGCTGCTGACCTATAACTCCCCACTCACTGTGATCATGTCGTTGGCACTGTTCCTGTTCTTCTCGAAGCTCAGCTTTGTCTCGAGACCCATAAATGCCATATCAGGCTATGTACTTGGCGTCTACCTGATACATGAGCATCCCCTGATCAGGCAGCGATTATGGGGCAATGTAATGGAATGGATGAATGTCAGGAGCGAGTCTCTCCTGATTCTGCAATATCTCGTGTATGCTGTGATCATCTTTGGCGTTTGCCTGGGAATCTCTTATGTGGTGTATTCCCTCATTAACTATAAAACGTTTATTAAAAGAAAGAAGCCGGCCGGGAAAGTGAAGATGGCTGGTTGACTCTACTGCGCCAGCTGGGAATCAGCTGGTTTTTTTATTGCTATCTTTCCAAAAGAGGTTTAACTCTAGAATAATTAGGTAATTTTACATATAAATGTAAATAGGGAGGGATACTTTGGACGCCTTAATGTTTATACTCAATATTCTGATTGCCGTTTATTTGTTTGTGGATGCCCCAAAACATAATAAAAATAGATGGTTATGGGGGATTCTTGGACTATTTTTTAGTTTTATCGCACTGGGAATCTACTGGATACTGACTGGCAGGAAACTGTTGGGTTGGATTGTCCTGATTGCCTATATCATCTGGGTTATTTTAGGGCTTATTGGAGTGGTGACGGTTGGTGTGTTTAATGGCCTGAATCAATGATAAGAGAGGATGTCTGCTTTTGGATCGCAGGCGTCCTTTTTTTAGGAATGAAAGGAGAATTCTCATGTGGGACGATCATACTCAACGAACAGACAAAGGATTTGAATGGTATTACTTCAACCTCACTTATAGAAGGAAGATGATCCGTACATTATGGATGACACCGCTCGTCCTTGTTTTGTATTTTCTACTACGATTTATCGGTTTGGATCTTATGTATACGCTCATCTTTGTAGGGGTCGGGCTGTTAAGTCACATCCTTCAACTTGCGTATAACTATCATATGTGGAACAAATACGAGAGGAATATTTCATGACGTAATGAATTCACCTTCATCTATTGATATACTTTTTACAGCAAACGAAGAAGGTGATCCCATGATAAAAGATAAGTTAAAAGTAAGCTTCATCTCCATTCTACTCGTCCTATTACTAGCCCCTATCCTGTTCCCGATGGAGTCCTACTTTCAGGCAATGGTCATTTATGCATTAATCGGTGGGGCACTCATGCTTTTGGTTGGCGTCCCCGCTACGTTCCTGGCGGGAGTGGTCACAAAAAAAATTAAGAGAGCGATTCATTTAGTCAATTTCATTATTCATGTTCTCCCTGCCCTTCTTGTCAGCATAAAGATGTTCACCCCTGTCTCTACCCTATTTTCTATGCCTTATGCAGGTCTGCCGATTTTCGCTTCAACTGTTTTCTATGTTGTGGATGAAGTGATTTATCAAAAGATTGACTTAAAGGGCCGGCTTGCGAAAGGAATCTTTTTGATTCCGGTCGCTGTCTTTTTGCTGTTTGTCGGCCCTTCTCTTTTCACTGGATTTTCATCCCACCTAACGGCCACACAGATTAAGGAAAAGGGCTCGCCTGAGGTTGCCCTAATTTTCCAAGGAGAAGAGATTCCCATCAACAGCAGCTATTGCTGGATTTCAGACGGTGATGGTTGTGTCTATGGCACAGACCCTTTTCCCCTTCCTGAGGAAAAAGTGAAGAATGTGAAGGAAATAACGATGACTTCACCCGCTACACTCGATTTTTCATTTGAGAATAGTGAGGGTGAGCCCACTATTTATGCTTACTATCATGATGGAAAGGGTTTCAAAGAAATAGAAGCAGCAGGAAACAAAATAAACATCTCAAATGATATTCCTGAACAAGCGATCAAATTTGTTGTGAAGTGGGACAATAATAAAATGGTCAAGTTCTTTGTTGGTGTGAGGACTGGGATACTTACAAATGGGAGAACATTTTAAGGACTCTATTAAACCTTGAGGCATTCAGTTGCCTCAAGGTTTTTTATGATCACTACCAACTTAAATGTAAACGGCTACACTTTTTCGTTGACAACTTGTATATACATGAATACAATAAGAGTATATCTTGTATATACAACACTCCCCACAAAATGAAAGCGTTTTGACAAAAGCATGGTTTAAAGCGTTTTTCACATACTATTTAGGGGAATTCCATTAATAGAAATGAAAGCGGGTACAAGTTAGGCGGCCGGCAGCTTTCACCATTCCAAGGGAGGGAATTTCATGAGCGTGAAACGTGAGGACGTTCTCGAAATCATTGAAGCGATTGGCGGCAAGGATAATATCCGTACAGCCACGCACTGTGTGACTCGTCTGAGGCTTGTGCTGAATGATGAGAAGAAAGTGGATAAAGAAAGATTAGAGGCAATTGATCTGGTGAAGGGTTCCTTCTCCTCCAACGGTCAGTTCCAGGTTGTCATCGGACAAGGTCTTGTGAATAAAGCGTATCAAATTTTGGCAGAGGAAACAGGGATCGAGCATGCATCGAAACAGGATGTAAAGGATGCGGCTACCCAGAACCTGAATCCCCTGCAGCGCGCGATCAAGGTACTGGCGGATATCTTCATTCCGATCCTGCCTGCGATTGTAACGGCCGGTTTGTTGATGGGTCTGAATAATATTCTGACCGGACCGGGGATTTTCTATGATGAGAAATCGGTCATCGATGTTCATAAGCAGTGGGCAGACTTTGCCTCGATCATTAACTTGATTGCTAACACGGCCTTTGTGTTCCTGCCAGGGTTGATCGGTTGGTCAGCAGTCAAGCGTTTTGGCGGAAGTCCATTACTCGGTATCGTATTAGGTCTTATGCTTGTTCATCCGGACTTACTGAACGCTTGGTCCTATGCAAGTGCAGAGAAGATTCCTACATGGAACTTATTCGGATTTGAAGTCGACAAGATCGGGTATCAAGGACAAGTTCTCCCGATTCTTTTCGCTTCCTATCTATTAGCGAAGATTGAAATGTTCCTGGATAAGAGAGTTCATGACTCCATCAAGCTATTGGTCGTGGCCCCGGTAGCCCTTCTGATTACTGGATTCGCCGCTTTCATCCTCATCGGACCTGTTACCTTCTTTATCGGGAACATGCTGACGGATAGCGTCGTATGGGTGTTCGATCACGTATCATGGTTAGGTGGTCTCCTGTATGGTGGTTTATACGCCGTCATGGTTATCACGGGGATGCACCATACGTTCCTTGCAGTGGACTTACAGCTGGTCGGTAGTGAAGGTGGAACATTCCTATGGCCGATCCTTGCCCTATCGAATATTGCACAAGGTTCAGCAGCGCTTGCCATGATGGTGGTAGCGAAAAAGGAAAACGAAAAGCTTCGCGGCCTGGCAGGTACGTCAGCCATCTCGGCTTATTTAGGTATTACGGAACCGGCGATGTTCGGGGTCAACCTGCGCTACCGCTATCCGTTCATCAGTGCCTTGATCGGATCTGCCATCGGTGGTGTACTCTTAGCGATGACAGGAACGAAAGCATTCTCCATCGGTGTAGGTGGATTGCCTGGATTCCTATCCATCATTCCTGAATACTGGCTTCCGTTCTTCATCGGAATGGCCATCTGTATCGTCGTACCGTTCGTACTGACAATCGTCTGGTCCAAATTCAGCAAAAATGAACCAGCCTAAACAATAGAGAGAAAACAGTTGCAACAACTTGTATATACAAGTTAAACTTAGGGGGACAAATCAATTCTTAGCACTTATCTGTAAGGGATAGTGACGGGGATGTTTGTCTCCCTTTTTCTTGGGAGGGACGGACCTTCAAATCTGCTTGTTTTGGAGCGTCTTTTCCTATTAGATAAGGGTTTGTGACGAAGAATGGAAGGTCCGTCCCTCTAAACAGGCAGACCTTTCAAGAACAAATCGCATTAAATCAATGATGATATGAAATAAATGAGGCGGATGAGCTAAAAAGTTGAGGTCCGTCCCTCAAAAATATGTGAAGGATGGTGCATGTGGTATGAAGCAGGCTTGGTGGAAGAGGTCGGTTGTGTATCAGATTTATCCGAAGAGTTTTTATGATACGTCGGGGAATGGCGTTGGGGATATTAAGGGGATTACGGCGAAGCTGGATTATTTGAAGGAGCTTGGGATTGATGTGGTGTGGATCACGCCGATTTATAAGTCTCCTCAGAACGATAACGGCTATGATATCAGCGACTATTTCAATATTCATGAAGAGTACGGGACGATGGAGGATTTCGATGAGCTTCTGGAGGAAGCTCACTCCCGCGGCATCAAGATCATCATGGACATCGTGATCAATCATACGTCGACAGAGAATCAGTGGTTCATTGAGTCCCGGAAGTCGAAGGACAATGAGTACCGTGACTTCTATATTTGGAAAGACGGCAAGCCGGACGGATCCGAACCGACCAACTGGCAGTCGAAGTTCGGAGGGAACGCATGGCAGTATGATGAGGAAACAGGTCAGTACTACCTTCATCTCTTTGACGTCACTCAGGCTGATTTGAATTGGGAGAACGATGAGGTGCGAAAGAAATTGTATGACATGATGCACTTCTGGCTGAAGAAAGGTGTCGACGGCTTCCGTCTTGACGTCATCAACCTCATCTCCAAAGATCAGGATTTCCCTGATGATGACGGTTCGGTTGCTCCCGGGGACGGACGCAAGTTTTACACGGACGGTCCCAAGGTTCATGAGTATATGCAGGAAATGAACAAGGAAGTCTTCTCCCAATACGACATCATGACCGTCGGGGAAATGTCTTCGACCACGATCGACAACTGTATCAAGTATTCCAACCCGGAACGCAATGAGCTCAGCATGACGTTCAATTTCCATCACTTGAAAGTGGATTACCCGAACGGGGAGAAATGGTCGGTGGCTGACTTCGACTTCCTGAAATTGAAGGACATCCTGTCTACCTGGCAGCGTGAAATGAACAAAGGCGGCGGTTGGAACGCCCTCTTCTGGTGCAACCATGATCAGCCTAGGATTGTGTCCCGCTACGGTGATGACAGTGAGTACCGTAACGAATCGGCTAAGATGCTCGCGACAACGATCCATATGATGCAGGGTACCCCTTATATCTATCAGGGGGAAGAGTTCGGAATGACAAATCCAAAGTTCACGAGCATCGAGGAGTATCGAGATGTAGAGTCCCTCAATACGTTCAATATATTGAAGGAACAAGGAAAAACGGAAGAAGAGATCCTCGAGATCCTGCGGCATAAATCCCGTGACAACTCACGGACACCGGTGCAGTGGAACAGTAACGAGAATGCCGGGTTCACAAGCGGTACCCCTTGGATCCCTGTGGCGAAGAACTACCAGGAAATCAATGCGGAACAGGCACTGGATGACGAAAATTCTGTCTTCTATCACTACCAGAAGCTGAACCGCCTCCGTAAGGAATATGACATCATCGTGGATGGTGACTACCAGCTGATTCTGGAAGATCACCCGGACATTTTTGCTTATGTACGGAATGGTGACGGCGAAAAACTGCTTGTGGTGAATAACTTCTACGGTCGAGAGACGGAGTTCACGCTTCCGGATGAGGTGGATGTTGCAGGCTGGTCGAGTGAGATTCTGATTTCGAATTATGATGATGCGAAGAATGTGTATTCTCAAATTTCGCTTCGTCCTTATGAGTCTGTGGTGTTCCGATTGACTAAATAAAGAAGATGAGGCATTGTTCATTTGAGCAATGCCTTTTTTCACGTAAAGACGATTAAAAACCCATAATATGGGTATATGGTAGTTAAGTCACGAAGTCAACTTCAGTACAAATCACCCATACCCAACTACTATTTCCATTTGATACCATTATATCTGTATGTTTACTATTAAAAAGGGGGATGAAAGTCTTGTCCTATTTATCATATTTAACTTCCCAACTACATGAAAAAAAAGAGCAGCTTGTACGCTTGAGAAATTCCCTCTCCAGCCTCAATGCCCTTCAGGGAGAATTTCTTCAGCATCAATCTTCCGTTACAGCACCGGACCTTACCCCCACTACCTGGCAGGGTACATTAGCCAAAGCTTTCTCGGAAATACGGGAAGATATGTTGCTTTCCTATAAAGATCTATCTCATAACCAATTGGATACAGCCATCACCACCATCGAAGACAAAATCGCCTCACTCCGGACAGAGATCCAGTCCCTCGAAACGAGCATCGCCAATGAACGTGCCCGTATAGAGCAAGAACAGCGAAAGGAAAGATGACCATGAACCAAAACATTATCCTGCGCATGGGTGAAATCAATGAATCCTTGAAGAACATCCAGGCTGCCACGGAATCTTTTGAACCAACCCTAGTAAAGGACATGGCGTCCTCCAATAACCTGGACGTTGTGACGAGATTGAACGAATTGAATACGCAGCTGGAGGATGTCGCCCGGGTATATAAGAACCTCCTGACAGCGAATAATGCATCTGCGGCCAACGCCATCCAGGACTTTAAAGAAGTCGACGACACCATTTCCGCTTCCATCCGGTCGCGTTAGGAGGAAATAGAGGAAAATGAAAACTCTTGATAACCAATCATTACATAGCGGTATAGAAGATTTACGAAGCAAGCTGGAAACCCAGAAAGAACAATTGACGGGGCTCAGGCAAGCCGTCGAGCAGTTCTCCGGTTCCCATGATGCCTTCAGCGGGCAGGGTGGTGACGCCGTCAGGTCTTTCTACCAGGATCTTCACACCCCTTTTCTGACGTTCTACAGCCTTACCCTGCTAAACTATGAAAGGGTCCTGACCGCTTTGAAGTCGGCCTCCATTCAACTGGAATCCGACACTTCAGGATTTATTCGTCAACCATTCCTCGATGGGGAGCTGAGGGATGGCCTGAACAAAACGGAAAACACCACCCTGGATCTCGTAGATGAGACGAATCAGGCATTGGACGCCATCCGGGATATCATTCATGTCCCTTCCATCCAGGACCAGACGTTCCTCAGTAATACGAAACGAGCCGAACAGAAAATCACACAGACCCTGGAGGATTTAACTTCTTTTGACACGGACCAAACGAAAGCCCTGGATACTGTGGACCATGACATTCAGCTGATGAAACGTTATATTTATGAAATAGAGGGAATGTTTAAGAATGGGAAGATCACAGTCGATAGCTACTCCGGTACAGAATTGAATCAATCCTTTCACCGCCAGCCTTTCATGAGTACGCTCTCAGACAAGTTGGAGTTTGAAAGTCTGCTAGTATCCAGAATGACCATTTCGAGTGAATACGATTCCCTGAAGCAATTGCTGATGCTGAACGGGCAGGGGAATACCAGTTCATTCATCTCTTATTATTCAGATGATCTTGCTATGTCAAGTGTTGGTAAAGCCCAAACTTCTTACAGGGTATGCTACCCTCCGGAGAAAAATGAATATGTCATAGATAAAAAAGTAGAAGATGGATTTGGTTCTGACGGTGTCGGGAACGCAGGTCTGAACTTTACGAATGACTATGATGAGGGTCACCTTGCATTTAATTTAGACGGCTCTGTCGTAAATACCAATAATATGGACGACGTTCCCTCCTTTGTGGAGCAAAAGGTTTTATTCGGAGAGATGGACGCCGACATTCCTTATTCATTCAAATCCACAGGTGAAGCGCTTCTCTACGGTCAAAATATCGGGTTGAAAACTGAAGCAAACGTATCGAAAACGACCTTTGCCCACGACAATTCACCTGCTGCCCTTGACCTGGCATTTGGTCAGGCAGAAGCGAAAGCAAACGTCGAAAACTACACGGCAAGTGCAGGTATAGGAGTTGCCGCCGCCAAAACGGAACTAAAACTTGAACCCCTGAATTGGTTTGGCTACGAACCCCTGGAAGAGTGGTTTGGTTTCGATTATGATCCATACATCGCTGTCGATGTATCCTTAGGCAGCGCAGGTGTCAGTGGTTCAGTCGGGATGGAAACCGGGGTTTATGCCGCCTACGGAATTGGCGTAGGAGTCAAAGGCGGACTTGAAGAAGATAAGAAATAACCAGATCAAGGAGGATCACATGCCAACCACCAAAGACAAATCCAGAAAATTAATTCGATTGCTCCTGCTTATTTATCCCATCTTTATGGGCCTCATGGGGACCATTAGCTTGATTGTCCTCGTCACATGGGGAATACCACAGGAAGACTTGCAATCCCAGCTGCCGGCCATCTTGATCTTGGCCCTGGTCATTTACGGAACGTGTGCAGCTTCCATCGCCATCCGTGCCATTTTTTTTAAAAAGGAAAAGATTTCTCAAGAGTAGGTCATCCCCTGCTCACTATTCTTCAGGAAAGTAGGGATATACGATGAGTAAAAAAGACACCACCCTCCTCCCCATCGGAACGGTCGTGAAGTTAAAAAAGGTAGACAAACCGGTTATGATCTACGGCCGTCACCAAATTCAAAAAAAGACCGAAAACATCTTCGATTACATAGCGGTCCCTTATCCAGAGGGAAACCTGACAGAAGAATTCAACGTCTTCTTCAATCGTGAGCTTATCGAAGGCGTCATCCATCCGGGACTCGTTTCTCCTGCAGAAGAACTGATGAGGGAAAAAGTAGAAGAGGATATGGAGAAGAATCGTAAGAATGAAAGGAACCAAGATGAAAATTAAATTTCTATTTATGCTTATATGTATCACATTCACTTTACTTGGCTGCAGCCAGACAACTGCCGATAAACCTGATAAGAAAGAGGAAGTAAAAGAAGAAAGCCTGGATCCGACTAAGCTTCTTCCCATTGGAACCGTCGTAAAGCTGTCTAAAGTGGATAAATCGGTCATGATTTATGGCTACAATCAAATCCAGGTGAGTACGAATAAACAATACGACTATATCGGGGTTCCTTACCCGGAAGGCAATATTTCGCCAGACTACAATGTTTTCTTTAACAGGAACCTGATCGAAGAGGTTTTACATAACGGCTACGTGACCGATGAAGATAAGAAGATTCGTGAAGAAGCCGACCGTGAGGAAAATACTTACTAGGAGGTGTACCGATGTTTTCAGACAATCCATCCCTAAGAAAAATCATCCGGACCGGACTCCTTGTATTTGCCATCATGGGCTTCATCAGCGGAACCTTGCCACTGGCCATCATCAGCCCTGCCATTTTCACCGGCACTTCCATGCCTGAACAGCTTCCTGCATTTACGGTCATTGCCGTGGTCAACTATGGCTTTGCCATCCTTTTGCTTGTTGTCCGTTCTAAATTTTTTAAAAAGTAAACTTAACCCGTTTTCGAGTTAACATTTAAACACTTATATGGGATAATAAAGGAAAAAGGAGTTCCTGCCATGAATGCTGCTCCAATGGTTCAAACCCTCAAGCAAGAAATGGAATCAAAACGTCTGGAACTAAAATACTTTGCCCAATACCATGGTTTCTCACATCCCGCGACGGTGAAACTCAGCCAGGAACTTGATGAACTCTTTAACCTCTATCACCAATTGAATCAAAAATAAAAGGCTGTGCCCGGGCACAGCCTTTCTTCATTATTCCGTCGCTTCCTCTTCTCCCTCACTTGCCAAGAAGAAAATCGCTGCAACCTTCCATCCATCTTCTTTCTTATGGAAGACGGTTACCTGCTTCCCTGAACGGGTCACTTCCTTATCACTGTTCGGATCTTTCGTCGTCGCTTTAATTTCTGCATACACATCCGCTTTCTTGCCGGCATAGTTGATGATCTTCACATTATCCACCGTACGCTTCGAATCGACACTATCAAAGATCTGCTTCACATAGCGCTCTTCATCTTCGTACTTGAAGTTCACCGGTGTCTTCGAGATGACACTCATATATGATTCGAAATCTTCTTCGTTAAAGGCATTGATATATTGATTAAAGGCAGCGTCGATCGCCGATTTTTCTTCTGCCGGGATCCCTTCCGCTTCCTTCAGCTCACTTGCATCCTCCACGATCTGCGTCATTTGGGTCAGGGATGCCGCTTCATCAGTCGCAGGATCATCTTTCGGGCTGACCTCTTCCGTCTTCTTTGCCGTCTCTTTGTCTTCCTTCTTCTCTTCGTCTGCCCCACAAGCACCCAATAATAACGTGCTCATGCCAATTCCCAACATGATTTTCTTCCAATGCTGTTTCGACAATGCTCTTCACCCTTTTCTAAAATTTGCACTATCTCCATTCTATTGAAAATATTCACAACACTCAAGTTCAATCTCATTTCTTCCTATTAATTATGGTAAAATAATAGCAGGTGATATTATGACGAAAAGCAATAAATACCAACAAATCTTCGAGGATCTCTCTGAAAAAATACAGAACGGCACGTACACAGCGAACTCGATCCTGCCATCGGAAAACGAGCTCTCGGTGATTTATGCCACTTCACGTGAGACTATTCGTAAAGCGCTTACATTACTTGCTCAAAAAGGGCTGATACAGAAACTGCGCGGAAAAGGCTCCCTCGTCCTCGACGTGTCCCGCATGAGCTTTCCCATCTCAGGACTGGTAAGCTTTAAAGAGCTGCAGACCTCCATGGGTCGCGATCAGATCGAGACGTTTGTCCACGACTTCGGATTGATTTCTGCCGATGAAGGGATCGCTACTCAACTAGAAACGTCCCGTGACGCTGAAATTTGGAAAGTCGTCCGTTCCCGTAAAATCGGCGGCGAAAGGATCATTTTGGACAAGTCCTATTTTCTTAAAGATCAAGTCCCTCTCCTGACAAAAGAAATATGTGAGAACTCCATCTATGAATATCTCGAGGGAGAGCTCAGACTGCCCATCGATTTTGCCAAAAAAGAAATTGTTGTGGAAGAGTGTACGGATGAAGACCGGGAGTATCTGGATCTGAATGAATATGATCATGTAGTAGTTGTGAAGAACTATGTCCATTTGAAAGATGCGACGTTGTTTGAGTACACAGAATCGCGGCACAGGCTGGACATGTTCCGGTTTGTGGATTTTGCACGGAGAAAGCATTGATTGAGTTTGGTCCACTTCCTGGATTGGGGAGTGGATTTTTTTATTTGAAGCTGTTTTAGGAACCGAGTATCTGCTTGTTGACGAAGACTGGATCTGAAGCCGGGGGAGCATCATGATGGGGACTGGTAAAGAAAATTCGACACGTCGGCACGATTATTTGAAATCTCGCTTGATTAATCACAACCCCGCATGAAAATTCCATCTCCCGCACGATTATCTCTAATCCCGCATGATCCCCCCGAAAACTCGCACGATTCCCCGTGAAAAGAACCCAACTAAGGAGATCCCGCCTCTAATACGGCCAACAATCCCCTTCCCGGACCACACTCCCACCCAAAACAGACAATCAAAAAGCGACCCTCCACCAGGAAGGGCCGCTCTCTCAACAACAAATTCACAATACTCTATCTATCAACCGGACCTTATCGTACTTCCACCCAACCGTTCTTGATGGCAGTGACTACTGCCTGGGTACGGTCGTTTACGTTCATTTTTTGTAGTATATTACTTACATGATTTTTAACAGTCTTTTCACTGATATATAATCCTTCACCGATGCCACGGTTGCTCTTACCGTCTGCAAGCATTTGCAGGACTTCACATTCGCGGCGTGTTAACAGGTGAAGCGGGCGGCGAACTTCGGATTGCTGGAACCCGCCTGAATTTTGGGCGTTTGCCAGGCGCTTGTATTCTGCAACCAGATTATGCGTCACTTTAGGATGGACGTATGAACCGCCTTCAGCGACGATTTTCACAGCGTCAACCAGTGCGTCTGAGTCCATTTCTTTTAATAGGTAACCAAGTGCACCCGTTTTCAGTGCATGGTTCACATAGTTCTCGTCATCGTGGATGGACAGGATGATGACTTTCGTATCCGGGTACTTGTCCATTAGTTCACGAGTCGCTTCCACGCCGTTTGTCTCAGGCATGTTGATATCCATGAGGACTACGTCGGGTTCATGTGCTTCGACGAGGTTCATTGCTTCTGAACCGTCATCACCTTCTGCTACTACGTTGAAAGAAGGTTCGAATTCGAGGATTCGTTTAACCCCTTCCCTGAAAAGCTGATGATCGTCAATGATAACAATATTTGTTGCCATGTCTTTCGCCTCCCTAAACCTTCGAAAATTTACGTATTAAGCGGAACCTGGATCAGTATGACCGTCCCTGCTCCTACTTTTGAGTCAATCGTGATGTCTCCTTCGAGAAGGTCGACACGTTCTTTCATCCCCATGATTCCAAAGGATCCTGTTTTTTGTTTGTCTTTATCGAATCCCTTGCCGTTGTCTTTGATGACAACTATTATTTGGTCTTTCTTTACTTCTACTTTAACTTGGATATGCGTGGCTTCTGCGTGCTTAAGGGCATTCTGGACACTTTCTTGTACCAACCGGAACAGAGCGACTTCGAATTTGGAAGGAAGTCTGATATCGAGCCCCATATTCACAAACTGTATGGAGGTCTCCTGGTTATACTCTTCGATTGTACTCAAGTATTTTTTGAGGGTCGGTATCAACCCGAGGTCATCAAGCGCCATCGGTCTGAGGTCATAGATGATGCGGCGGACCTCATAAAGGGCTGATCGGACCATCCGTTTCAAATCGCGGATTTCCGTGATGGCATGCTCTGTACTCTTTTCCCTGAATACTCGTTCAATCAGATCCGAGCGAATCATCACATTGGCCATCATTTGAGCAGGGCCGTCATGGATCTCCCGGGATAAGCGCTTCCGCTCGTCCTCCTGGGCCTCGATGATCCGTAGCCCGAAATCCTGCCGCTGCTTCGCGTCCTCAAGCGCCTCGCCCACTTGCCTTAAGTCACTATTCAAATAATTGAGAACGACGGATATCTGTGAGCAGAGATTCTCTGCCTTTTCAATCGTGTCCCCGAGTGCCTGCAAGCGTCTTTCCAGTTCATCCCTGCGGTTCCGAAGCTGCTTTTCCTGCTGTCGGTTCATGGATAGCTTCATCTGCAGGTCATGAGCCTTCTCGTACGCTTCTCTTACCTGGTCTTCTGAATAGGTTTGGAAATGCTTGCTGACTTCAGATAGTCTGAGCCGGGCAAACTTTGATTTCTGCTGGAGTTCATCTCCTTCATCAATCACCCTCAGGACCATTTCTTTCACTTCCAGTAATTCTCTCATCAATTCTTCATAATCAGTTCGACATTGCTCGCCAATCTGGAAGATCTCATCCTTACTTTCGTCAACCGTATCGACCATCTTTTTCAGGATGCTATCCAACATCTTGGTGTCTATTTTTTTAAGTGACACGGTACACCCCTCTTTTGTTCCACAATAGTCGTCCGCCTAGCTTCATGGAAACTATCCTTGCATAGTAATAATCGGTTTTATTCGTTCAGGACATCATGTCCATAGACCTACTGTTCATCTATACTAGATCGTACCTATTATCATTTCAATGGAAAGTCACTAAACTCCTTTATTCATCTAGGCATATTCCTATGTAATACTTCTACCAAGGGATTATTCGCTCCAGGAATAATAGAGAAACTATGGCAATTATCTAGACCATTCGGCTTCCCTAATGAAGCGTTGGAACAACTGAAGTATTACTATCAGCGTCCATTATACCATGTCACATATTGTCGGAGATTAAAGTTTGATTACATTGTATTACCATTATTTCATGCAGAACCAGTTTTTGCCGTGGAAAGCATCCAGAATTGTGCATTCTTCACCATTTTTCTATATAGTAGAATTAGGATATAAGCGCGGACTTTGTCGTAAGCTGCGGCAATCATGAAAGGAGAAATGATTTTGCTACATCAGTATAATACCGTCAAGGGTTTTGGAGAAAATGAAATCAATATCGAACGCTCACGATTCATCACTTATGTGAATCGGGTCGAGACCGAGGAAGATGCTCAGGAATTCATTGCATCGATCAAAAAGAAGCACCATGATGCCAATCATAACTGCTCTGCCTATATGATCGGCGAGCAGAATATGACCCAGAAAGCGAATGATGACGGAGAACCGAGTGGGACAGCCGGGGTTCCGATGCTGGAAGTGTTGAAAAAGCGGGACTTGAAGGACACTGTCGTTGTGGTGACACGTTATTTTGGCGGGATCAAGCTTGGGGCTGGCGGACTGATCCGCGCGTATGGACGGGCCACGTCTGAAGGCTTGAACGCGACAGGGATCGTCGAAAGAAGATTGATGCGCATCATGAAGTCCACGATTGATTATACGTGGCTCGGGAAAGTGGAGAATGAAGTGAGATCCTCCCCTTATCAACTGAAGGACATTCATTACCTGGAGTCTGTAGAGGTTGAGGTCTATGTGGAAGAAGCAAATACATCTGCATTCACGGAATGGATGACTGAGCTGACAAATGGGCAGGCCGTCATAACGGAGGGTGATGTGGAATACCTTGAATCCCCTTTAGTAACCGACTCCTAAAAATGTTTAGATTGGAAAAATCTTTTTTCTTACAACGCCATCATTAAACTCATACTAATTGTATAGAGAGTACCCTCGAAAAAATGACTCTTTTGACGGATAGTGCTCTCCATTATTTTCGCCTACAATGGTGAAATTAATCGGACAAACTGACGTTTAAGATGATCTGGTTATGGGGTAGTAGTAAATAACTTGTTACTTTTTGAAACTTTTACTTGTATTTCGACGTCTAAGTAAGTAAATTCAATTCATTTTTTGACAAATGAACCCACTACGCATTTTAGTAATTCTTGCCTTTAAAAAAGTGTTGCACATCATCAAATATGTGTTATTCTTACAATTGGAGTGCCTATAGAAGAAAAAGAGGTGAACGAATGTACTCTCTAATTGATTTTGTAATTGCTTTTGCTATTTCTTTAGTTGTTTCCGTAGCAGTGACTCCATTAGTGATCAAATTCGCCAAACGATTTGGCTTTGTCGATAAACCGGATCATCGAAAGGTCCATAAAGGGCTAATGCCCCGTGTAGGTGGATTATCGATCGTCATCGGTGCATCAGCCGGCCTGTTGTACTTGAATGATTTGATCTTACCACTATGGCCCGTCATTCTTGGGGGAGGAATCATCCTGATCGTCGGGATCCTTGATGACCGCTTCACCCTATCACCAAAAGCAAAACTTGTTGGACAAATCCTGGCAGCATGCATCGTCGTGTTTGCGGATTTTAAAATTGACTTTATCACATTGCCGTTTGTGGCAGAGCGTATATATTTAGGGAATTTCAGTTATGTGTTCGGGATTTTATGGATTGTCGGTATCACCAATGCCATCAACCTGATTGATGGTTTAGATGGACTGGCAGGCGGAGTATCCGTCATCGCCATGACGTCCATCATGGCTCTCGCAGCCATGAATGGCCAATACATGGTGGTTGCCCTTACGGTAATCTTAATCGGTGGGACCATCGGATTCCTGTTCTTCAACTTTAACCCTGCCAAGATCTTTATGGGTGACACTGGAGCCCTGTTCCTTGGCTATTGTATATCGATCATCTCATTGCTTGGATTATTCAAGAGTGTGACGATCTTCAGTTTAGTTGTTCCAATTATCATCCTGGCTATACCGATCTTCGATACGTTCTTTGCCATCATCCGACGTATCCTTAATAAACAAAAGATTTCAGCACCAGATAAATCGCATCTGCACCATCGCTTACTGGACATGGGCTTCTCTCATAAAGAAACCGTACTGATCATCTATGCGATCGGAGCATTTTTCGGACTATGTGCCATTCTTTTCACACGATCTACCCTATGGGGAGCCATTCTTTTCTCTGCAGTGCTTGTCATATTGATTCAACTGACTGCAGAAGTGGTCGGACTGATCGGTCAGCACAAACCGCTTCTTAATACGATGAAGAAACTGCGTGAACGTTAATACGCACCCGTTTATTTGACGGAAATGCTAGTTTACTAGAAAACCTTGGATGGATATCCAAGGTTTTCTTTTTTATGATTGGAATGGTTTGTGTCGCATTCGACAGGAAATGCGTTAAATTGCGTTCGTTTGGATACGGATAGTCACTATAGCCTGTCTACGACTCAGATCGCAGGAGAAGGCCTTAGAAAGCATTTTAACGTTATATCGTGCTTGAACCTGTGTATTTTACCTTTAATTTGTATGTTTTAGCTGAGAGTGTGCTCCTGAATGCAGCCAATGGGCCGGATCAGGTGGATTATTCTTTGCTCGGAACGTCGGCGCAGGATAATCATGCGGGAATGGACCATGATCATGCGGGATATAGGATAATCGTGCGGGTTATGGGTTTTTCATGCGGAATTCTAGATTTTCATGCGACATTTCGCAATAATCATGCCGGCATGTCGAATTTTCTTTACCCTGTTCACGAGCCACGCCACACTCCAGCCAAAAAAACGCCCATCCCCCAAGGAGACAGGCGTTCACTCTTTATTCCTCTTCTTCTTCAAAGAAATTACTGCGGATGACCAGATCAGATACTTGCTGTGCACGTAGTTCGAACTCTTTGTGTGCCTGGTCTGCTTCGTTTTCCATGATGATTTTGTTTTCCAGCGGAATCACAGCGAAACTTTCTTTTGTCGTGAGGATGTTTCGGCCTGTGATGGACTGGTCATATTTTTCTTCAGGGATTCCAAGCATGTAAGCCAGAGTCGGGTACATGTCAATCTGACCTACGGCTTTCGTGATTTCAAGTTTCTCAAATTCAGGATTGTAAATGATGAATGGTACTCTTCCTAATTCATCGATTCCCTCGACTTTCGGATTTTCCTTCATCATTTTTTCTTTGTAGCTGTTTTCAAATCCGGCGTGATCTCCGTAAATGGCTACGATGGTGTCGTCCATCATGCCCCGCTCTTCCAGGTCAGCTATCATTTTACCGATCGCCATATCCAGGTAGTGAATGGTCTGCAGATAATTAGCCGCGGACGTTTCACTATATTGAGATTCAAATTCCAGTTCTCTGTATGTGTCCGGCAGGATGAACGGCGTATGGCTTGTGAGCGTGATCATCAGGCCGTAAAACGGATCTTCCTTTTTGCTCAGGATGTCGACGGATTGTTTGAAGAATTCCACATCGCTCAGACCCATGCCGATGTGTTCCCCTTCTTCGAGATCCTCTATGTCATAATATTTATCGATCCCGATATGAGGATACGCTTCTCTTCGGTTCCAGTAGGTTCCTTCGTCACCATGGAAGGCCAATGTGGAATACCCTTTTTCCTTCAACAGTCCTGGAAGGGTTGTGTAATGATTGGTTGGATACCTGAAGAAGGTACTTCCCTCTGCCACCGGAAGCATGGATGTGTTCAGGATGAACTCGGCATCCGAGCTCCTGCCCCCTTTTGTTTGAGGGTAGAAGTTGGAAGCATAGATGCTGTGCTCCAGCAGGCGATTCAGGTTCGGCGTGATTTCCTTGCCGTTGATCTTCTGTCCGATCACCCAGTTTTCAAGGGATTCGGCTTGGATCAGGATCAGGTTCTTGCCTTCTGCAATCCCCTTATATTCCGGATGGAGATCCTTATCTTCTTTCCGGAACTCATCTTTCTGTTTGTACCAATCTTCCACCAGCTGTCTTTCTTCGTCACTTAAATTCATATACCGGTTATTTTGATAGAACAGGTACAGATCCAGCGCGCTGTATTGAAGTGGATTGAATTTCATCATGTAATCATATCGATCATAGATCTTGAAGATTTGTGCAAATGGAGCTCCATCGATGTAGTGATTCTTCATCGGTTTAACGGCAAGGATACAGAAACCTGCCAGGAACACGATGATGAAGGTTCTCCAGTGTATCTTCGGGATGGAGAATGATTTCTTTTTCACTAAGACGAATAGAAGGATGATATCCACGACGAATAAGATATCAAGTCCGTTCATAAGCTCCCGGATGCTCGGTCCGAGTCCTGAAAGATTCGATGTCTGCAGGACAGCAAAGAATGACAGCGGTGTTCCAAAGTAGCGGATATACCACATTTGAGCGAGAAGCAGGAACGTGGCCACCACATTGATGAGGATGATCACTGTTTTCCTTGACCATGTCTTGAATAAGAACACAAAGGAGAATAACATCAAGATTGTCCCTGGGAGGGTAACGAATAAGCTCTTTACTTCGAATAACCCTTTGCCTAAAAATAAATAAAATAAGACAACTTTAATGGACAGTCCAATGGCAGAAATCAATAAAAGTTTGTCCTGCCATATGGATAATAATCCTTGTTTCAGCTTGTTTACCAGATTCATAGTTTTTTATACCCCGTTTACATAATTGTAATAAAATTTTAACACTTTTCCTCTTACTTATAAAGCGAAGAAGTGACATTTTATTGTATCCTCCGACATGCTGGAACAGAAAAAACCCGATTTGAGTCGACTCAAATCGGGTTTCACTTCCATTATCTACTAGTCGGCGTCCAAGTGGCCTGCCTCTTACCGGAGATCGCTCTCAAGGTACCGAGGAGGGCTGCATAGTTCACCAGGCAGAAGTAATATGGAATATAGGTAATCTTATTGCTTGTCACTTTTCCTAGCAATGCGAGGATATAGAATAATAACTGTAAACCGAACATGACTTGATATAACGGTTGATCCAATAAGAATAGATTGATGATGAAGATCGCAATCATATAATAAGGGACTAACCATCTCAGGAATTTATGTGACATGTATTTATAGAAGAAATCGAAATTCTTGAACGGATTCAAGACATTTTTATAGCTCATGATGCCCGTGAAGCTTCGTGTGACGATCCGTACCTTCCGGCCAAATTCTTCTGAAGACTTTGGTGACGTTTCTTCCATCGTGATGGCATTTGGCTCATAGACGAATCGCTTTTGCTGGCTGATGATGATCAACGGGTTCTGCATATCATCCCCGACATTCGGATTCATTTCTTTGAACAACTCTTTGCGAAGGGCATAGATGGAACCGTTCGCTACGATGGTCGTACCTGTTGCCGTCTCAAGCATCTTCAGGAGCTTTTCATACTTCCAATAAGCGCCCTCTGATTCTCCGATAGATGAATTGGTTGGGTTCGTCAATCGAAGCTCTCCGCAAACCCCGCCGATTTCCTCATCTTTAAAGTGCTTCACTAAATGATGGACGGCGTCCTTCTGGTAAAGGGAGTTCGCATCAGAGAATACGAGGACCTCACCAGTTGCTAGAGGGACGGACTTGTTAAGGGCTGCCGTCTTCCCTTTCCGGCCTTTCACGACATTCAATTTTACGTTCGGGTATTTCGCCACAAACTCATTGACGATGTCATTCGTTCTGTCTGATGAATCATCTGAGACAACGATGATTTCAAGCTTGTCCTGTGGATAATCAAGTTCCACGGAGTTTTGGACTTTTTCAGCGATGACTTTCTCTTCGTTGTATGCTGCGATGAAGAGCGTTACCTTTGGTTCATAGCCCGTTTCCGTCATTCGATCCTTTTTTACTACTCCACTTATGAGTTTCAAGAGAATCGGATAACCGGCGTAGATATAAACCGAAAGAACGATCAGCAGCCAAAAGATTATTTCTAGTATCATATCATGACTTCCTCTCATACCGATTGAAGGTGGACCCCTGTGAAGGATCCACCTTTGTTATTATGATGTAACGGTTTTTCTGCCGATGGATGCATAATAGAATCCGTTCTCTTCCATATGGGCAGGGTCGAAGATGTTACGACCATCCACGATCACTTTGCTTTCAACAAGCTTAGACACTTTCTCAAGGTCAAGCTCTCTCACTTCATCCCACTCCGTCAGGATCAGGATCGCATCTGAATTCTGGATGACTTCATATAAATCATCACCCGTACGAAGATTTGGGATCAATGCCTTTGCATTCTTTTCTGCAATGCGGTCATACGCGAGTATGTCCGCTCCGAGCTCCTGCAGTTTCGGAATGACGTCGACAGAAGGTGCGTCCCTCATGTCGTCCGTATTCGGTTTAAACGCAAGACCGAGGACGGCAATCTTCTTATCTTTCAGGTCGCCGTTGAAGGCTTCCACGAGCTTGTCGACCACTTTGAAGCGCTGAAGCCCGTTCACTGCTTCTACGTCTTTCACGATCTTGAAGTCGTATCCTACTTGATCGGCAATCTTTACAAGGGCGCTTGTATCTTTAGGGAAGCAGGAACCACCATATCCGATGCCGGCATTCAGGAACTGCGGGCCGATCCGTGGATCATATCCCATTCCCTCTGCCACTTTCGTTACGTCCGCACCTACAAGCTCGCACACGTTGGCCACTTCGTTGATGAAGCTGATCTTCGTTGCAAGGAACGCGTTGGATGCGTATTTGATCATTTCAGATGTTTCGATATTCGTCACGACGATATTTTTAGTGAAAGGGGCATGTAATTCCTTCAGGATCGCTTCCGCTTTCTCTGATTCCACACCGATGACCGCTCTTTCCATATTCACCGTATCGTGAATCGCTGAACCTTCGCGAAGGAACTCAGGGTTGGACGCGACATCGAATTCGTCATGTCCGACTACTTCTTTGATGACACCTTTGATCATGGCACCTGTCCCGACCGGCACGGTGCTCTTCGTGACAATCACTTTGTAATCGTTCAGGTGTTCGGCAATCGAACGGGCAGCCGCTTCGATATACTGCAGGTTCGCCTCGCCGTTTTCTTTAGGCGGTGTACCGACTGCGATGATGACAAGATCCGCGTCACTCATCCCCTCGGCATAATCCGTCGTGAAGAATAGGCGGCCTTCATTGATATTCTTCTCCACTAATTCCGTCAAGCCCGGCTCATAGATGGGAATGATCCCGTTTTTCAGGTTCTCCACCTTTTGGGCGTCTATATCTAAACAAGTCACTTTGTTCCCGGCGTCACTGAAGCAAACACCCGAAACAAGTCCTACATAACCTGTACCAATTACACATATGTTCATCTTAATTTCTCCTTGTTCATTCTGAAATGATGTCTTTTAACCAATCTTTCAATGGACCTTTCAGGTCATCTCTCATTAGAGCAAACTCGACTGTTGCTTGAACAAAGCCGTACTTGTTTCCAATATCATACCTTTTACCTTCAAAAGAATATCCGTAAACATTTTGCTGCTCGTTCAGTTTTTGAAGGGCGTCCGTCAATTGAATTTCGTTTCCTTGACCAGGCTCCAGGTCCCCGAGGATATCCAGGACATCAGGTGTCAGTACATAACGTCCCATGATGGCCATGTTCGAAGGGGCATCTTCCAGGTTCGGTTTTTCAACAAGTCCCTTGACTTTGAAAAGCGGACCATCGTTCGTCGGGTCTTCTACGTCGATGACACCATACTTGGATACGTCCTCGTCGGAAACTTCCTGTACACCGATGATGCTCGACTCCTTCTCTTCGAATTCATCGATCAATTGTTTCAGACAAGGTTTCTCGGAAATCACGATGTCATCCCCAAGTAAGACAGCGAAAGGATCGTCGCCGATGAATTTTCTCGCACACCAGATCGCATGTCCAAGTCCTTTCGGTTCTTTCTGACGGATATAGTGAATGTCTGCCAAATGAGAGATTTGCTTGATCTCCTCAAGCTCATCATACTTCTCTTTCATCGCAAGCATTTCTTCCAGTTCCAACGATTTATCGAAGTGGTCCTCGATGGCACGTTTTCCGCGGCCTGTCACGATCAGGATATCTTCAATGCCTGAGTTGACGGCTTCTTCAATAATATATTGGATTGTAGGTTTATCTACAATTGGTAACATTTCCTTCGGTTGTGCCTTTGTTGCCGGCAGGAATCGTGTTCCCAACCCCGCTGCCGGGATAATCGCTTTTTTCACTCTCAAAGAACTCACCTCTTAGTTTTGTATAAATCCATTGTTCTTATTCTACCGGTTCGAAGTCTTTTAAATAGTTTCTGCATAATGTGGCCCATTTACGCTCTTGATGAGCCAAATTCATTAAATTTCACGAGTATTATACCATATGTTATTGATTTCTTAATCTCACAGGTTTAATGTGCTATAATATAGCGAGTAATTTCAGATGTGAGGATGAAGAAAATGATTAGTGTAATCGTACCAACTCTTGGAACGAAACCAGAGGAATTGAAACGATTGTTTGAAAGTCTTAATAATCAAGTATATAAAGACTTCGAAGTCATTATTGTATCACAAGACAATCACAATTATATTACATCCGTTTTAAAAGATGTTAACTTTAAATACAATCATATTGAAATAGATCGCAAAGGCTTATCACTCGCTCGCAATGTTGGCATAGAGCATGCCACGGGAAGTATCCTGACGTTCTCTGATGACGACTGCTGGTATAATGATGATTCATTCCAAGTGGTCGTGGACTATTTTCACGAGAACCTGGAAACGGATGTTGCCTGCTTCCAAATCTATGACCCGATCAAAAATGTCTACTACAAAGAATATGACGAAGAAGAGCAGAAACAGGTTACAACCGGTAAGCTGTTAAAGAAATCTTCTATTGAAATTTTCATCCAAACGGCGAACATCGAACGCTCCCTCATTCAATTCGACGAGAAGTTCGGATTGGGCGCAATCTACCCTTCAGGGGAAGAAAATATCTTTTTATTCGATTTAGCACGGCATAACAAGTCGATCAGCTATTTCCCAAAGGTTGTCGTGAACCACGAGAAACCCGATATGCAGACCCGCTTATATGAAAAATCATTTATCGGGAAAGGGCCTTTGTTTAAGAGAATGTATAATACGCCGACAGCTGTTGTACTCCTGACTCTATTTACGTTGAAGAAATATCGTCATCTGGAGGAGCCGTTCGGGTATTACAGTAAGGCATTCAGAGAGATATTCCGGTATGAGAAGAAGTAAGGATTGAATGGTTTTAAGAGAAGCAGATGCCTGGTAGGGGTGTCTGCTTCTTTTTTTGTGGTTTACGCTGATCGATTCTCTACGAGTATTTCACTCGATGGGAGGTTTTCGTTCTCACTAGACTGGTTTTTAGCTGAAGTTTGTCTGTTTTGGTGGGAGTGTGAGCCTGGACGGGGATTTATGGCCGTATGAGTAGGCGGTTTCTCCTCATTGGGGTACCCTCGCTTCGGAATCATGCGGGTTTTGAAGGGGATCGTGCCGGATATAAGATTATCGTGCGGGTTATAAATTTTTCATGCGGGATGCGGATTATTCATGCGAGATTTCAAATAATCGTGCCGCCGTGTCGAATTTTCTTTACGCGACCCCCTCCCCAGTTAAAGCTAAAAAAAGGTGCAGCCCACACAGGCTGCACCTTTTCCATTACTTCTCTTTTAAAATGATTTCCGTAATGGTTCCATTCTCTTCAGTCAGTTTCAGTTCGTTATCACCGAGATCCATGTCATTTTCAAGATCTCCATGGATCTTTTCAAATTCGTCTGCCGGGATATTGACCGGGAACTTGATTTCGATGAGTCTTTTATCTTCGTTATATCCTACAAATGCGTTGAATTGTTTGTAGTAATAGAAGAATTGGACATCGCCTTTGCCTTCGAAGATGTATACGGGTTCGCCGTATTTATTGAATAGGTTCTTTTCTGAATACCCGATTGGCAGTGGGGTTTCCGGTAAAAGACCTGCATCGAGATATTGCTGGAACTCATCAGAAAGTACTTTTCGATTGTTTTTCTCGTAGTCGATCCGGAAGCTGAGCTTTTTGGATTCATCCAGGAGCTCTTCGTCGGTCATCTCCAGAAATTCATCGGTTGCCAGATCTTCATTGAAGGCACCGATCAGTTCAACAACCGGGATTTCCTCCTGGGCGAGAAGGATTTTCGAGATTTTACCTTCTTTCACTTCAAGTACGACGGTTTGCTCGTCCACGATCATATAGACATAGGACTGTTCATCGGTTTCATCTGCTTTGTATTCAAAAAGGTCCAAGTCCAGATGGTTATCGATGACCTTTTCGAGATCATCCCCTACGTTGATCGTCTTTTCAATCTTGAATTTCTTATTGGATGTGATCAAATAGTCCGCTTCGCCGCCGGTAAAATGGACACGGAGCTTCTGTTTCTCATCATCCAGTACTTCATCCTTGGATTCGGGATTTTTCATGACCTTGGACACTTCCTGGTATCTTTCCCCCAGGCCAAAGTTCAGGAGTGAATATTCATTTCCGACCGATTTATATTCACTTTTTTGCACCTCTTTTGTTTTCACGCCAACGACAATGCCGAACAAAAGAACCACAAAGATCAAATAGGATAGAAAGATTTTATATGAACTCAATTGTATCACTCCGTTACATTTTGCTTGTGCTTCATTTCACCGAGTTTCACCAGCACGGCGATGACTAATAGGACTGCCCAGAACCTTGGTGTCACATAATCGGCTCTGTATAAGGATGTGACCATCAGGTGAAAGTACTCTGTTAATGCAATGAAGTAGTACATATTTTTCATCCCGTTCTTTAATAGGAAAACGGCGATGGATAAAAGACCTGCGAGTAAAAGGAGAAGTCCTACCACTCCTTGTTCGAAGAGAACGTCGATGAACATATTATTGGCGGATATCGCCAGGCTCATCTGGGTATGTGGGACGATCTTCGTTCCTGCCAGGAATTCATAGGCTCCTGGACCGTATCCAAACAATCCTGACACGATGGAATGATCGAACAGCCATTTGAAAGGCATGACGTACATATAAATCCGGCTCGATTGTGTCGGATCGAACAGATTATCCCTTCTCCCCCAGATAGGCGAGAAGAATTTGGCCAATAGATCCGGATTCACGAGATATAGACCTGCAATTCCGATGACCCCGACCAATGGAATCATCCAGAGGATCTTTTTCGGGAATCTTGGATGGAACATGAGATAGACCATCAGGAATCCGATGACAATAACAAGATTAAAGTAAGCACTCACTGAGAAAGTGAAAGCCAGGATGAAAAGAGTCGGCAGAAGCAATGCGACTGCATAGACCCATTTACGCTTCACGACAAGATAACCGAGAATGATCAGGTCGATCAGGAATGGTCCCATATAACTCGGTTCATTGGTGAAGGACGTAATCCTGAAATCGAACAGGGTCACCCCTTCCACGCTGTGAACGAACGATCGCGTGTTCAAATTCAGGAATGGAATATTAAATATGAAGTATGCCAGCTGCCAAAATGCCACCGCCACTAGAAGAGTGATCGACAACGCATAAACGTTGATGATGCTCTTACTGTCCTTCGGCTCATTCACGAGCAGGCGGTAACCGAAATAGACAAACATGAAAAAGCTGATATAGTAAGCGATTCGAGTGACCATGGAGCTTTTCAGATAGTTCACATATTCTACACTATTCAACACGGTAGCCGTGTAAAAAGCAGATAGTACGGCCAGTCCCAATGAAATCAGGAACAGGATCAGGAAACGTTTCAAATACTTATCAAACTCAGAAGTTTGCGTTAATTTTTTTCGATTGAGCAAGTAGTAGAGAAATAATAATCCCCCGACTCCCAATGTCAATACCGCCGGAACCGGTACAGGTAGCAGCTTAATGTATTTTGCTTGAGTAGAGAATTGCGCGAAGAACAAATATCCGGCCACTAAAATCAAGATGATCTGCTTCAGCCTGGGCTCATACTTGTTCATGAGTGTGGAAAAATTCATACTAAACTCCTCATTGTCTTTTTAGTTTATTGAATATAATCTATATCTTTTAACAGGAGAACTCCGTCTTTCTTCTCCCACTCTGTCATATACACGAGCTCATTCTGCTTATTAAAACGATAGAATTTATCGACGGCTTCGGTGTGAAAATAACTCTTGTGCTGAGAAGTAAGTTTCTCTTTAAGATAATTGAAATCCGTTTCCGTCACCGAATTATCCGGACTCAGCATAAGCTTGAAGGTACCCCAATCCGTATTCTCAATATTATTGCGGATATATTGATCGGCTTCCAATAGGTTTCTGAATTTCAACGGCTGTTCCCCGCATCCACTAATCAGGATCGTGGTCAGCATCAATAGAGCAGCAAACTGTTTCTTCATTACAAACTCCTTCCCTGTGAGGACTATCGTCTCTTCCATGTCAGCTATTCTTTATAGTAAAAGGGACGCACCCTGTTAAGTATTGATAATTGAACAACAATAAAAAATTATACAGGAAAACCGGTCATTTGAAAATGCTTTGTTCCATGCGTCCCTAAGGCTGTCTCGGCGTTGGGAACACTGTAAAAAGGACAGAGCTTCATACATCCCTATATGTTAAATATGTGTTACAAACATGTTTTGTAGTCATAATTATGGGATAGTGTTCCATTTTGTTTGGATTGGCGTGATAAAGATGACGGGATTCGGGTTAAGAAATTTCGACACGGTGGCATGATTATTTGGAATTTCGCATGATTAATCAGGAGGCTGCTTGAAAAACTCACCTGCCTCACGAATATCCTAAATCCGGCATGATCCTCTTCAATCCCCGCATGATTTCGACCAAGCTGCCCCCTTGAGGTCACCCCACCCCTAACAATAACAGGAAAAATTCCGCTTATTTAGGATTGATGCACGAAATATTGAGAAATAGAAGGAATTATTCCGGCTATTTCCTCAAAAGCATGAAAATAGAGCACCTTTATCTTGCCTTAACCGGAAAAACTCCGCTTATATGCACCCATTCCAGCCCTATTATGCAGGATAACCGGAAATATTCCGCTTATTTAAACAATCCGAAGACACTCATAATGAACAAAAAAAAGCAGCCTCATTCAGTTACGAATAAAACTGCTCATTTGTGTGTTTACTTAGTTTTTGTATTCAAAATTCAAATCAATCCGCAAATGCTTCTTGAATATCGCGTCGAACAGTTTCGTTTATCGCTCCGTTCCCTCCAAGGAAGTACGTGTCGGCTAGGACGGTGCGTTTATCGAGCCAGTCCCCTACATGATCCGGTAGCGCATCTTTACGCGTCAGGACAAGTGGGGATTTCATGGCTGCTGCAAGGGCAGAAGCTGGCAGGGCATCGATGAAGACGTCACCGCGGGCAAAGAATAATGTCTTTTCTTCGAATTGATCACTGTATTTCTCTGCAATCGTCAAGCTTGTCTGGTAACGATCCAGGCCGTAGACCCGTGTGACATTCGGCGCCAGGTTGGAAAGTTCTCGCTCCACTCCGGTTGAGACGGCTGATTGTCCACCGATGATGGTTACGTTCTTGATGTCATGTTCCTTCATATATGCTTCTACACTTTCATGCAGGGTATCTTTCGTTGTGTACAGAATCGGAATCTGCATCATGCTCGCATATGAAGCGATCGACAGGGCATCCGGAGATTTCTCGTCTTTCGTCACCACAAAAATTTCATCCTTATTGTTTACTTCGTCTGCCACTTTGACGGCTGTCTCATAACGTTCTTTTCCGCTGATGCGGGTAATGTCACCATCGTTGATAAAAGATAGACCTTTTAACTGTGTTTCCACATTGGTACCGATGGCATTGCTTCCGCCCAGTAAGTAAACCTTTTCAGGCTGCAGGCGTTTAATTTCATTCAGGACCGTGTCCGGAAGTGATTTGGACGTAGTCAGCAATAACGGAGAATCCAGCTTCTTCGCAAGGACACTTCCTGTCAGTGCATCAATCGATAAATCCCCGCGTCCGATGACGACGGCCTTTGATCGATTTTCCCAACCGTAGTCAGAAACGCTTACGCTTGTTTCGTAGCGGTCGATCCCTTCAAGTTCGTGGGAATAAGCGCCTAAGTCAAGTTCTCTGTTCACACTGGTTGTCGGGTAGTAATAACCAAGAATCGTCCTGAAATTGTTGCCTTCTTTGGACATTTGGTAGGCACCGTATTGGCTCATACCGATTCCATGACCGAAGCCGCCGCCGTTGATAGTGTAGGACTCATCATTTTTATCCAGGCTTTTTACATAAGGGCTCTTCATGATGGAAGTCCCCAGCATGAAACGGATATTATACGAACGATCTTCAACCGTTTTGGTTTGAAGCTTGATGGTCTCGTCTTCATTTTTCACGAAGCCATCGTCGGTTTTTTCATAATACGTAAATGATACTTTTCCTTTTAACACATCTGTTGACGTGAAGGAATCATCCGGGATATCAAAAAACATATCTTTGATTTCTACGATTTTGATGTCGCTTTTTCCGTCGATCATCTTTTTACTTTTCAGCCACGTTTTCATGTTAGAGATGATAGTTTGATCTGTTTCCTTTACATCTGTCCACCATGATTCGGGTTTCTTGAGATCCAGTTCGCTATTGTCAAACTGCGACTTGGAAAGAGCGACCTTCCAATCGCTGTGTGGAGAGAATTTGGCATCATAGATGTCCTTTTTGGTTTGCAGATACGGAACCAATGCCGATCCCCAGACATTTTGATTTGAAAAGACTCTTCCACCATTGGATGAGGAGTAGAATGCTTCCGCATACTTATCGCCGTTCTTCAGGACTTCCCCTTGAGTTTCATTAACGGCTTTTGTCGTATGGGAATCCCAATCGTATCCCTTATAGACTTGGTCGCTTTGACCATCATAGATGGACCAGTTTCCTTTTTTCAGTACGAAGGTCCTTGCTGCTACGGCCTGTGCTTTAAGGGCATCCAATCCGCCATTTGCGCCCCATGAAGAAGGCATTTCAGCCGGAACGACCCCTTTTAAATAGTCTTCGAGATTAATATGGTTGACGGGACGGACGTATTTACCGGATTCCACGGTAAATTCCACTTCGCCTAAGTATTGCTTCTCGGAATTTCCTTTGATCGTCATGGCTCGGTCCATCGATTCTGTGATGGTCGGAATGATGGTTACATTGCCACTGAACTTTTTCACTAAAGAACTGCCTTTATAAAGGGATAGGTCCCCTGACTCCACTTTCATGGTATAAGAGGCACCGGGCTGGATGAAAATGGACGTTCCCTTCACCTGATAGTCACCATTTGTTGTAAAAGGTAGTGCGGTCTTGCTTCCGATATAGTTTTGCAGTTTGACCTCGATTGGCTGACCTGCTGCCTGGGTGCTTAGAGGGGCTGCGACCAGGGCCGTGGAAAGGAACAACATGGATAGTGCTTTCTTCAAGAGTTTTCCTCCTTGCAATATGTAGTAGGGAAGGTGCCCTGGTTGAGGACACCTCCAAGTATTAAAGTTCTTCTACTTTTTTCAATACGGATTCTATTTTCTTGCCGTTTTTACCGGTGTCTTCATATACTTCCTTGATCATACCGATTCCCGGAGCATAGTAGATGGTATTGATGGTTTCCTTGTTTCCGGCTTTCACCGTGTTGCGGACAATGACGACATGTTCGAATGTGTCATATGGGACTTCCAGCGTTTCGTTCTCGCTGATGATTTCCCATTGAGGGGTGTCCCCTTTTCCCTTCCGGCTGATATCCGCCATCGGCTGCATTTCTTTATTCGGTTTGAAGTTACTCAGCTTGCTTTCTTTCGGATCCTTCGGGCTGCTTTCTTCATACACCACCTGGATGGCATCCTGATCCCATTTAAGGATTTGAAGAGTGACCATTTCCCCTACTTTGAATACACGTTGAACATGTGTATCGTTGTGATCCACGATTGTCTCTGTCAGGCTGAAATCTTTGTTTTCAAAAGTCTTGATCATATTCTTTTCAGGCTTCAGCTGTTGAAGCAGCAGATTCACTTCTTCTTTTTCAGAGGAAGAATCCTGATCTTCTTCTGCTGCGGGTTCTTCTGAATCTGTGTTTTCTTCTTCCGCTTCTTCACTGCTCTCTTCTTGGTCGGCAGGAGCCTCCACGGTTCCTTCATTTAATGCAGCGTCTTCTTCAGACGGTGTTTCTTTTTCTACACTTGTATTCTCAGGCTCCTTCTTCTCCGCTTTCTCACTTGGTGAGGAAGCGCTGCAAGCAGAAAAAACAGTCATAGACAAGATGAGTAGGTACGTCAGAAAGATATTTTTACGACTGTTAGACATGGTTGTCCTCCTTAATACAAGACATTTTTCATTTTTTCGATAATGGAATCATCGACCTTACCGCCGACTTTGATGACTTCCTTCACTCCACCGGATGGCTGGTATTCAAGAATGAAGTCTTCGAGTCGGCCATCCAATGAACCGCCTACCAAGATGATCGGTGCCTTTGTTTTCACGGAAAGGGCAGAAGCTGTCAGGGCATCAGGGTAATTCGTTCCAGTCGACACGATGAACTTGTCTGAACCCATGACTGATTTGAATTCAGTCAGCACTCTTGCAAGGGTTTTGTACCGGTCGGCTCCTGAAAGTCTTTCCACGTTCGTTGAATATTTCTTGATCGATTGTTCGACGGTTGAAGAAATCGCATTTCCTCCACCCAGTACCTTCACTTGTTTTCCTTTTAAATAGGTAAGAGCGGAAGAATTGATGCTGTCCTTCCCTGTTAACACGATCGCCCACTGATTCGCTGAAGCAATCGGTGCCGCTCCCAAGGCATCCGCATAGTTCTTACCGGATGCTGCGAATACACCTTTCACATTCGTCAGCTGCTTATTGATGAGCAGGTTCGTTTCATAACGGTCGGCTCCACCTAATCGTGTCACTTTCATTCCAAGCTTGGCCAAGCGATCCTGAACCGCGTTCGAAACGGCTCCTTTGCCACCGATCATGAATACTTCGTCAGCATTCAATCTTGCAAGCTCTTTTTCTACTTCGGCTGGCAGATAGCCTTTGTCCGTTAATAGAATAGGGGCATTATCCAATTGGGCTGCGAGCGGTCCAACAGACAGTGCGTCTGCAAAATCGAAGGCTGTCGCCAATACGACGGCTTTTTTCGCTTTTGAGCTTGCGAAACCGTTCGGATAAAGATCTTTGGAAACCTTGATGGACGTCTCGATTCGATCGAGGCCGATTAAGTTTGTATCGTTGATGAAGCGATTGATCTTCACGCCGTCGATGCTGGACCAGATGACGCCTTTGGAATCAATATCCACCACTTTAAGAGGCGTCGCTTTCCATTTTGCGTAATCGATTGCACTGTTCAAGTCATAATACGACCATAAGCTCTTTCCATCTTTGGTTTGAACACTGTATTTTTTGGGTAAATAATTAGACCAAAGGATCTTTTCAGTGTGTTCATCTATCACTCTCGTATTTGCAAGTGTTCCGGCATACTTTATGGCGTCATCTTTAATCGGGTAGGTTTTAAGCTTGTCCTTCCCTTTTTGATAGACACCGTATTCATTCAGATTCTCATACACTTTCTTTTGCTGATATTTATCAAATACATATGTATTTGCTTGAGATTTCGAATATTCTATGGCTTCATTCTGCGTGTCATAGATCTTCAGGCGTTTTCCTTCTGCATTGTAGACCTCGAACACTTTGAAGAACGAAATGATTCCGTTTTTAATTCCTTCTGCGGCATTATTCTGGAATGACCATGTTTTGATCAGACCTTCTTCCGCGGGGTTGGACATATAGCCCATTTCCAGTAGAACAGAAGGCATTTGCGTATTACGGATCACATAGAATGCCTGATTATTCCTCATTCCATTATCCTCAGTTCCGATTGCGTTCACAGTACTTGGATGGACCCTTTGTGCTAATCTCCTGGACTCACTTCCATAGGCCACCTGGATGGGATCTGGCGGATATTCCGCTTCCCACGCATATTTATTATCATAATGATACGATTCGAATCCACTTACATACGGATTGGTAGGTGCCGCATTGTGGTGGACGGATACGAATACGGTTTGATCATTTTTCCCTTTGGCAAATGCATTGGCTAAATCTGTACGTTCCTGCAAACTCAAATAGTTTGTATTGTCCGTACGCGTCATGTAAACATTAAACCCTGCAGCTTTCAACTTATCTCTTAATTTCTCCGAGATTGCCAGATTGGCATGCTTTTCATAAAAACCAGTTGAATTCCCAGAAAATCCTGATGTTCCTGAATCCCAACCTCCGTGACCTGGGTCAATGACGACATTCTTCTCTGCTGATGCCAGCATAGGAACGACAAGTACCATCGCCATTGTAACAACAAGCATCGCAATCTTTTTCTTCATTTTTTTGCATTCTCCTCCATAATATTAAAATTTTCCTTTATTCTACCATTATTATCGGCAACATATGACATACTTTTGACATGTTTTCGCAAAGTTTTACATAATTGTAAAAAAAGACACCCATACGCCTGGGATACAGGACGCATGAGTGTCTACTAATTTTATAGGTAGTGAGGATCTTATTTCTCTTTTTTTACTATTTTATTATAAAGGTCTATCATCCGTTTGGAATTCTCTTCCCAGTCATAATGATGGAGAACATGTTCCCTGCCGTTTCTCCCCAATTTTTCCCGTTCAGACGAATCCTTATAGAGGAATAGTAATTTTTCTGCCAAAGCTTGTGGGTCCTTTGCCGGGATCAAATATCCGGTTTTCCCGTCCAGGACTACTTCCGGAAGCCCTCCCACATTCGTGGCGACAACCGGTACCCCGCATGCTTGTGCCTCTACGGCCGAAACACCGAAGCTTTCAATTAAAGATGAGATGACGAAAATTTGGAGGGACGAGATGAATGCAGGCACATCCTCATGAGCGATCCTGCCCAGGAAGTCCACGTTCCCAACAATCTCCAGCTCCTCTGCCAATTTCCTGTATTTCGCAAAGTAAGGTCCGTCCCCGGCCAGTTGCAGGCGGACGTATTGGCGTTCAGGGCCCAGTTCATCCAAAAAGAGCTTGAAGCCTTTCAGGAGGTATTCGATCCCGTACTTCGGTTCCATCCCTTTCGCAATCCCGATCCTGAATTGACCTTCCACCTTCTCTTCCGGATTCGGCTTGAATTGGTCAATATCAACCCCAAAAGGCGTGATGGAAAGCGGCTTGTTTGCATCGATGTACTTTTTCGTTTCAAGCTCCAGGGCAGGACTCGTAGAACAAATATAATCCGCCTTTTTCAATGCATACTGAAGGATGATCCGATTCATCATATTCTTATTGGGAAAATCATAAATATCCGAACCCCAGACGGATAAAATGTAAGGGTTGAATCCTGTAAGTGCCCCGATCAGCCCATAGCTTGACGCATAATGAGAATGAATCAGGTCCGGATGCCAGTTCCGGATGATCTTCTTTAGTCTCGATACCGTAAATAAATAGGAAATCTTATGATTCAATTTCAAATTTAAATAGACTCTGCTTACATTCTCCCATGGGATTGTTTCAGTAGAGTCTTTGTGGTTCTCTAAACTAATATTCATGACCTCGATACCAATCGAATTATAGTAATCAAGCCATTTCTTCGTATGCACATTATTCGCTGGTGCTAATAATAAAACTTTCATAACTCGGGTACCACACTCTCTTTTTTACTACTGCCTAGCTGTCATGCCTGGTCATTTGTTTCAAGCTGTTGTAAAAATCCGTTCAACAAAAGAAATATATTCAACAATATCGTTTGTGATATAATATACTAATTGATTTGATACTTCTTATCATAATATAAAATGCGAAGAAATTGAATTTATTTGTAAAATCTACAACAATTTTGTTAATCCACCAGTTAAAAATCGTACGTTCAGAGAGGGATTTTCATGTTTAAGCATACATTCATATATTTTCTATCAAAAGGTGTACCCGGAATCATCAACTTTGTGGCCATCGCCCTTTATACCCGTCTTCTCTCACCAAGTGAATACGGGGAATACGCCCTGGTGATTGCAGCGGTCACCTTTGTGAATACGACTCTATTCCACTGGCTCCGCTTAGGACTGCTCCGCTATAACCCTAAGTACGAAGGCAATCAGAAAGCGATGTTCATCAGCTCGATCACAGCGACGTTCATCTCCATGACGATCTTGACGATTTTCCTTGGTACAGGGGCATTCATCGTCTATACTCCTTTCCACTCCATGGCTCTGCTCTGGTTCCTGGGGATCGGATTGCTGACGATGCAAAGCATGTTCGACCTGTTCACGGAATACTTACGTTCAGAGCTTTCATCTAAACTGTTCGGTGTGGTCACCGCTTTAAAAGTGGTGCTGTCACTGATCGTTGCCGTCATTTTAATTAAGTTCTTCGGATTCGGTGCGGAAGGGATCGTCCTTGGGCTGATCATCGGGATTTTCTTATCCCTCGTCTTCTTCATTCCAAAGTATATGCATTTGGTTTCAATCAAAATGATCGACCGGGATATGATCAAGGAAGTCGTGAAGTATTCCGTTCCGTTCATTGCGGCCCTTTCAATGGAAGCCATCATCCTGAATACGGACCGTTATTTGATCGGCTGGTTAATGGATACAGCGTCTGTCGGTATTTATGCCGTTTCGTATGACCTCGCCAAACAGATTCTGTTCCTGTTGATGATGATCATTAACCTCGCCGCCTATCCGTTGGTGGTGAAGGCACTTGAAACAGGCGGCATCAAGGAATGCCAGAAGCAGCTGAACGAAAATACGTCCCTGCTTTTACTTGTTTCCGTTCCGGCCACAACCGGCATGATTCTATTGAGCGAATCCTTTACAGATATCTTCCTGGGGGAATCCTATCAAGGAAAAGCAGCGGTCATCTTTTCACTGATCTCCCTGGCGATCTTCATCCAGGGATTTAAGATGTACTACTTCGACCTTGCCTTCCAGCTTGGTAAAAATACGAAGCTTCAAATCTGGCCGGTTTTGGCAGCAGCCGTTCTCAATGTCATCCTGAATCTGCTGCTCATCCCGAAGTACGGGATTTTCGGATCGGCTTATGCAACCATCATTTCATACGTTGTATCTGTTCTATTGAGTGCTTTGATCGGGAAGAAGATTTTCCCCCTCACTTTTCCATTCAAGGAAGTGGGTAAAATCTTTATCGCGACGGGCATCATGGCCCTTTGCGTCTGGCCGGCACTCGGGATCGGCGGGATCCCCGGCTTCATCGTCCAAATCGTTGTCGGCATTGCGGCCTACGGGGCTGTCGTATTGGCACTTGATATCAATGGAATTCGACGGCTTATTATGCGTCGAGTGAAGAAATCTCCTCAGTGATTGAGGGGATTTTTTTGTTTTTGGGGTTGTGAGTGGATGGCGGTGGGTGCCTGGCACTATTTGTGGCTTTTGTGCCTGGCACCATTCAGGTTTTTTGTGCCAGGTACAACTTAACGTTTTTGTACCAGGTACAATTCACAGGTCTTGTACAAAGTACAACTCACCACTCCTGTACCAGGTACACCTCCCAACTTCTATACCCCCCCAACTCAAAAACAACCAAAAAACCCACAGAGCATCCGCCCCGTGGGTTCCATCTATCATCTTTCCTATTCCTCGTAACTACCCGACTCCTCGATTCCAGTCGAGTCCTCATAAGCACCGCTCTCCCCGGTTTCATCGTAACTACCGGTATCTTCGGCGGCACCATCTTCACTCATCGTTTCTTCCTCTGCATATTCTTCGTACGACTTAGGTTCTTCACCGTTCAAAAAGTCTTTTATCGCTTCCGTATTGGCTTCAAGGTCTACGTCCAACACGGCGCCGGCCCCTTCATAGCGGGCGTTTTCAAACGAATTGTCGATTGGTACCCTCATCGTTTCGATTTTATCGGCGGGATTCAGGACGAATTCCTTCGCAAGGCTGATCCGGTCCATGGCTCCGATATTCGTTTCGATATAAGGTGACACCGTCCCCATGAGTTTAGGGATCTTGGAAACCCCGTTCAAGGACAGCATTTCATCCTTCAATGCATTGATGACTTCCTGCTGGCGTTTCACCCGCCCGAAGTCTCCTTCTGCATCGTGCCTGAATCGTGCGTAACCTAGTAGTTCTTTACCGTTCAACTTCTGCAAGCCGGGTTCGAGGCTCACATTTATATTCGTGGACATTGCTTTTTCAACATTCATTTCAATTCCATTCGGTGCCAGAACATCGACTACTTTTTGGAATCCTTTAAAGTCCATTAACGCATAATATTGAACATCGATATCGAAGTTCTCTTTCAGCGTTTGACGGAGCAGCTCAGGGCCACCAAGGAAATAGGAAGTGTTCAATTTATACATTCCGTATTCCGGAACGTTCACATACATATCTCTCATCAAGGAAACCAATTTGGCGTCCCCTTTTTCTGGATCGTACTGAGCGATCATGATGGTATCTGTACGGGCCTTCTCTTCACCCCTTGTATCAGATCCCAGCAATAGTACATTCACTTTACCGTGTTCATCTTTTTTTCCATGAAATTCGGGAACTTCTTCAGAAGCCGCCTGTGGCTTCCCTGCCTGCATGATTCCCCTTTGGTATTGATAGAGAAAATAGGCTGTGACAATACTTGCCCCTAAAAAAGATAATACGAGAAATATCCGGAAGAATCTCTTCCTTCTTCTCATCCGCTGTCTATAGTCATTTCGAGTCTTCATGTATGTTTTTCACCTTTCAAGTCGAAGATCAATACGAAAAATAATTTTATCATGAAATAGAGTAAAAAAATAGAATCTTACATAAATGTAATCTCTGTTTAATAAACCTATGAAAAAGACTCTATCGATGATCGATAGAGTCTTAGCTTTATATCTTAATAATACAGCTTTTTGTATAAATCTCCAAGCTCATCTTCCACATTGATCGCGCCTGGACCTCCAAGGAGGAAGAACTCTTTGTATCTTTCAGAAAGGATGAAATTATTGACGCTTGTCGGCAGCTGCTCCGGATTCGATAACAGCAGTGGAGCTTGCTGTTTCGCCGCTAAAACTGAACCAGAGAGCGCATCGGGGTAATTCTTCCCGCTTGCTACAAGTACGTTCTCCCCTGGGTTGGACAGTGGCAGCTTTCTCGCAATTTCAAGGGATGTTTCATAACGATCGATACCGCTGACCCTCTGTTCTCCTTTTACCTTCTTCATGACTCCGTTGGTAATAACACCTTCTCCTCCAACAACAATCGTACCGTCCACTCCGTTCAGAGCTTCCGTTGTGTATTCTGAAACAGAATCTTTCGCTGTCAGAAGAATCGGGTACCCTTTAACTGACGCATAAGGAGCAACGGAAAGAGCGTCCGGGAAGTTCTTACCTGAAGCAATGATCGCTTTATCCGGATTGGCCGCTACCTGTTCGGAAATCAGCTGAGCCGTCTCGTAACGGTCGATTCCACCGATGCGGTCCACCGTCAATCCCATTCCTGTGAGGGTGTCCTGGACGCCCTTGCCAACTGCGCCTTCCCCTCCGAGTATGATGACCTTGGATGCTTTCAGGCGTTGGATTTCGTTCTTTGTTGATTCCGTCAGTTTCGCTTTGTCTGTTAAAAGAAGCGGCGCATCCTTTTTATAGGCAAGCGGTCCACCCGTGAGTGCGTCCGGGAAATTATATCCTTGAGCAAGGACCACGGTATCCGCCTGGTTCCATCCAGCTTGAGAAATGTCCACCGCCGTCTTGATCCGATCGATCCCGGAGAGCCTCTCCCCGATTTTATTCAGTTCACTTGAAGCCACATAGGCTTCCTGCTTATTATCTTCCCGTTCCACATCGTACCAGACGAAGTGATTCGGATTTTTGGATGTGTCGTACTCGAATCCTTTAAGGATTTCAAGGACTTCCGTTTCCTCTGCTGGAAGTTTAGTAGAAACCTCTTTCGTATCAGAACTCGGGCCTTCCCTGAACTTCGATCCATGGGCAGAGATGACTAAATCCCCCGGCTGATAAGCGTGTCTCGTGGTATGGGAAAGGCCATCCACCTCATATTGCTTCTTATTAAATAGAAGATAGAAGTTCGGGTCTCCCGTATAAGTGAAATCTTCTTTCGCAAACGGGATTTCGACTGCATCACTCGGGAATATCCCTGGATTCCCACTTGAAAGCTCGGCGTATACACGATCCTGATAGCTGCCGAAGTTTCTTTCTCCCGTTGCCATTATAATCGGACTATTGGATTGGACCTGTCCGTTGTAAGCCAAAATAGCAAAATACCAATTTTCAATGATGTTCCGCTCATTGTCACCGATCGTCGGGATGCTCGTGGATCGATCCCAGTCTGTCAGACCTTTTTCACCAAGCTCCCATTTTTTGTTGAGAATCTTGATTCCTGCTTCAATATTGAAGGCTATATCGCTTTTTAACCGCTCAACATCGTAGCCGGCAGTATTCGTCACCTGCATGATCCCGATACCGCCATCACCGGATATGTTCGGTTCACCGTCAGCCGTGAATTGCTTCCAGCCGCTTTCCTCGGCAGCCAGTGCCTTCACGACTTCCGCCGGTACGTCGTATTTCATTGCCGCTTCCGTCAGTAGTTTATTGATTTCATATTTTGAAGGGTTCTCGTACCCTGCCGCTTTAGATGTGATCGGATTTGCCAATGTTGCAGTAAGAGCCACAGCCGCGATTCCAGAAACCAGTTTCTTCATATTAAAGTTCATTATATTCCCCTTTTAATGTTATTTTATTCCATCTTATCATAGTATCTAGTAAACTTTAATACTTCGAGGGCAAAAAAAGATAGAGAGGTATTCTCCCTATCTTACTTGCTCTTCATATACTGATCGATTTGCCACGCCTTTTGAACCGGTATGGCGCCTGGTCCCCCCAGGATATGATACGACTTTCGATTCGTAAATACGTTGATGGATTTCTGTAATTCCGGGTTTTCCTTGTTATCCACCAGAACGATCGGGCTGTCGGTTCTTGATGCCAACGGACTGATGCTGAGGGCATCGGGAAACTTTTTACCCGTGGCAAAGTACAGGGACTCTGCTCCTTTTGATGCGAACGTCTGATGAACTTTCATATTGGTCTCATACCGATCAAGTCCGTAAATACGGAAGTGCCCCGGCAGGTTATCCTCCACTTTAGAAGAGATGATTCCTTGACCGCCGATGACGTACGTCTTGGAAATATCGTTCTCTTCCATATAACTGCGAACGGTCAGTGGAATATTCTCTTTTTGGACAAAGAGGACGGGGTATTGCAGCCTTCCACTATACGAAGCGATTGAAAGAGCATCAGGATAATTTTGCCCTGAAACGACAAACGCTTTATTGGATGTATACGGAATCAGCTCATTGATTGCTACCGCTGTTTCATAACGGTCCAGCCCATAAATCCTGCGGGTATCGATTTCCAGATTCTTCACTTCATTTTCAACACCGCTTGAGATAGCATTTTGCCCACCCATCATCAATACGTGAGTTGGGTTTAATCTCTTTAACTCTTCCTTGACCGATTCACTCAACTTTCCGTTTTTCGTTAAAAGAATCGGGCTGTCCAAATATGCTCCCAGGGGAGAAGCCGCTAGACTGTCAGGGAAGGAGTTACCGCTCGCCAGAATCACAAACGAGCCATTCAATGTTTCCCCATCCATCTTCAATTCTTTCTCCTTTAAAGACGGCCAGCCATTTTGAGATATATTGACGGCCGTTTCCACAGACGTCTGGCCATAGATGCGATTTTTTGTTTTAACGTAGTTCAATGCTTCCTCTGCATTGATCAAGCCTTTCCCCAATAGTTCGATTTGGGGTAATGGTGTTGCCGAGTTTTCCATTACATCTTTCACCTGTAAACCTGTCAGGAAAGGATACTGCTGCTTCACCATGGAGGAAACCGAGCTTACGATGGCCGTGGACATGCTCGTCCCATCCAACGTTTCATACCCACTCATCCATGTACTGAAAATATTTGTACCCGGTGCTGAAACATCTATGGTTTCCCCGTAATTGGAGAACGCAGATTTCGTTCCTTTCGCACTGTCTATACTCCCAACGGCCAGAACATCTGCATACGTTGCCGGATAAAGAACCGCATGGTCATTATCATTGCCTGCGGCCCCCACTACGAGTACCCCCTTGTCCACGGCGTAATCAATGGCGTCTTCCAGGGCATCCATATTGTTGTAGCTTCCAAGGCTTAAATTGATGATATCCGCCCCATGGTCAACGCTATATCGAATTCCTTGAATAACCGTAGACATATATGTAGTCTTGCCTTCAAACACTTTTACAGGCATAAGTTTCACGTTTTTAGCGGCTGAAGCGATGCCCATTTTATTATTAGTCACAGCCCCCACAAGTCCTGCTACGTGAGTTCCGTGTCCTGTACTATCCATTGGAGGCTCATCTTCATGTATAAAGTTCTTTCCTTCTATTAGTCTGCTGCGGAGCTCAGGATGTTTCAGGTCGATGCCTGAGTCCACAATGGCTACCGTCACTTCTTCTTCCGGTTCATACTGTTCCCATGCTTCTACTACCTTCATTACCTCGAAGTCACGGGACTGTTTTTCAAAATACGTATCGTTCGGTGGAAGAGCCTGGGTATAGACAAGTTGATCGACTTCTGCCGATTCTATGTCTCTATCTCCATTGAGCTTTGACAAAGTATCTGAAACATCTTCTTTGGGAACCGACACTACCTCGTATTTGTCCTCTGATGTTGTCGATGACTGCGTCGACACATCCCCTTCGTCTTTATGCACAATCAAAACCCGAACGTCATTCTCATTTTCTGCCTGAGCAAATCCGTTTGGAAGTACAACACAACCTATTAAAAATAGTATAGAAACGATGACCCTCATCTTCATCAAGCGACTCCCCTCTCAGTTGAATGCCATTTACATCATCTGTAAAAAGTATATAAGAAGGTAGTAGGTCTGTCCATGAATTCCGGGAATTTTCAGAATGATAGTCTGAAAGACCTTAAAAAAAGCCACCCGCTATAAATAGCGGATGGCTGAGCAATGGCTTACTCTATTAGTTTGATACTTTTTCCTGAAGATCTTCTCTTGCACCTTCACCAACTGCACCTTTACCACCAAGCACAGTCACAGAAGAGATTTTGTTCTGGTACAGATACTTCGTTAAGAACGCATCCACTTCTTTAGGTAATCCGTTTGGATCTGTCAGTAATAATAATCCTGAGTTATCCGTTACAAGAGGAGCAGCGGATAATGCATCAGGGAAGTTCTTGCCGCTTGCCACATACAATTTGTCAGTGCTATTAGCGAACTCACCGAGGATTGCTGCAAGAGTACCATAACGGTTCACACCAGAAAGTACTTTCACGTCTACGGCAACCTTCTTGGCTTCTGCTACAACACTTTCAGGAACAGCTGATTTACCACCAAGCACATAGACCTTCTCGTCTTCAAGAATCGCCTTTGCTTCGTCGGATAAGCCTTTGCCGTCTGTTAACACGATCGGCATATCATTTGCACCGGCAATAGCTGCAGCACTTAGGGCATCTGCAAAGTTCTTACCAGTGGCAACGAATACTCCGTTTCCTTTGAATCCAAGCTCTTGAAGCTTCGAAACGATGGCAAGATTTGTACCATAACGGTTTGGCATTCCATCTGTTTCTAAACGTTCGATATCGGAAGAGTTGATTGAAATGCTGTTTAATTGTGCAAATACATCGGCAGATACGACACCTTCTCCACCAAGGATGTACACATTTTCAGCACCAAGTCGTTCGATTTCATTCAACACGTCTTTCGAAAGCTTTCCATTGCTTCCCACCGGCAGGATCGGAGCATCGATTGCTGATGCTAAAGGACCAGCGGATAAGGAATCAGGGAAGTTATATCCTGTAGAAAGGATAACCGTTTTGTACTTATGGTCATCTGCAAATCCGTCTTCATGAAGTTTCTTGGACACTTCGATTGCCGTACCTTCACGGTTCAGACCAGACACTTCGGAGATGATGTCACCGTCTACTTTAATAGGAAGAAGTGATAGTACTTCATCTGTTTTGGCGTCAAGTAAATATACTGCTCCGATTGAGCTGACTGACTCGGATGGAGTGGTAATGTTTACATCCGCCTTTAAGGATTTTCCTACTTTAAGGTTTTGTGACGCATTAACATCTACTTTACCTTTTCCTTTTTCACCAGGAGAAAGTACTCCGAACTCATTGATTGATAGATCAAGAGTCGTTGTCGGATCCATCGTTGCGTACCCTTCAATGGCAATGGTATACGTATCATCCGGTAATGACGTCAAGGAAACCTTTTCATCAGATGTGGCACCAGCAGAGTAAGATACCATGTTCCCTTTAGAGTCATAGATATATAAATCCACATCATCAGTTGGATGTGATGGATTTGACGTTTGGACTTCTAAAGATACATTGTTCTTTACTTTGATATCTTGGAAGTAGTAATCGTTGTTGCCTGGTACTTCTACTTTCTTGGAAGAAATCTTCGGCGTACTGAACGGTGCACCCACAACCTTCACATCTCTTGCTTCAGATAAGTAGTTTGAGAATGTGACAGATTTCGTCATTTCACTACCAGCTGCAGCATTACCCAAGTCGATTTCACCCGGTACAGCAACTACGTCCTGAACGACTGCCTCTAATTGATATTTATTGACTTCTTTACCTGCTTGAGGTCCGGAAGTTCCATATACATGTACTTCCCATACCCCTGGTTTAGGTGATTTGAATACATGGTCTTCAACACCTAACCCACCGTAACCGGCATATCCTTGGAATTCACTTACTTCCACTCCGTCAGGATTAAAGACAATCGCGCGGACGCGGCCTTTATAATCTTCGTTTTCACTGAGTGCATTCAGTGAGAAACGAACTTCACTCACACCAGGTTTCACATCAAATGTATACCCTTTTGTTTGAGAAGATTGTACTTCACCTTCTTCGCGGAAACGGAAACGATTATCTTGGTTAAATTCATAACCAGTGACAATAGTTTGAGCAGATCTTGCTTCTACATAAGGAGTAGAGGCATCGTCGAATACTAACGTCTCAGCATTCACACCTGTTTTTAACTTAGACTGATCGTAATCAACCGTGATCGTTTTGCTCTCTCCGGCTTTCAGATTCAATGTTGAAACAGATGGCTTGATCCAGTCCCCTGTTGGAGATACATCCAGCTTCTTATCTTCATCTGACTTGTTCTCTACTAATACTTCAACTTTTTCAGGGATTTCTTTATTTCTTACGTATAGACCCGGACCACCGGAGACTTTCTCTCCATGATAGACCGTTATGTCTACATCTTTAATGTCAGAAATGAAATTCTTGCGCAGATACTCATAAGCTGCCGGAACATCGATCAGTCCGCCACCTTCCTGCGCACGGTTGTATCCATCCAGATGATTGGCCGTTGCAATCAATGCTTCACGGGCAATTTCATAGTTAAATGGAATACGATCTTTCTCTGCTGCAGATTTAAGTAGTGCCACTGCACCAGCTACATATGGAGAAGACATACTTGTACCCTGCATGACGACATACGGTCCATTTTGCACCGGATGAGCAGCAAAAGCAGATCCCGGTCCAACGATATCAGGCTTTTGATTTCCAGCTTCGTTTGGTCCTACAGAAGAGAAGTACCATAATCCCTGTCCTTCTTTCGGAGTGCCGTCTGCATTTTTACCATAAGGATATGAATTGTATTCCTTTGCCCACATGTCAGCCGTGATATGTGCACCGACCGAGATGATAGGTGCTACGTCTCCAGGTGATCCAACTGTATCGACACCAGGTCCGGCATTTCCGGCAGATGTAACGAATACAATGTCCGTATCTTCACTTAAAACGGTCATTAATTCCCCATAAGAACCTAAACCGTCATTTAAATCCGGTGAAGAACCCAAGCTTAAGTTGGCAACATCGACGCCGAATCCACCTTCGGATTCTGGAAGCGCAGCATCAACCATAGCCTTTTGGATACTGAACGTAGGCGCACCACCTTCAGCTTTAAATACACGCATACCAACAAGTTCAGCTCCAGGAGCAACCCCTTCACCCGCTACAGCTCCGAATGCATTTGCTCTTGCAGGGCCATTTGCAGCCGAGATACCTGAAACGTGAGAGCCGTGACCGTTGAAGTCAGTGAATAGATTGATCTTCTTCAGGCCGGCACCGAACCAGTCCAGCTCCATATCATTAACGCGGAAGTTCGCTCCGTATTTGTCATCTTCCACATTCACATCGAATGTACCTGTTTCGTTATTTGCATAAGCCGTTTCATCAGTGAAATCATTATCCATATCTGTATCGATATAGACTTTGTCTCCTGCCAGTAAAACAGTGAAGTTATCTGTATTCCCATTTGTTCCATCCGCGTTTAAATCCTGGTTGGTCCAATATGGGCTTTCTTCCGGCTCCGGATTTGGCTCAAAAGCCGTCCTTCCAAAGAATAATGTATCATCGGAAGCGTCAATTCCTGCTGTATTATATGTAGTTTCCCCTACCGTAACGGAGTCCCCTTCAGCATGCCCGCCATCGAATAGTACGTCTCCCTCAGCAAGGTAGTTCAAACCGCTGCCTAAGTATTCTTTATAACGATCTTCAATGCCATACCCAAGTTGGCGATTCGAAATCGTGTAGTCCCTTACTGCAACAATTTTAGAATCCCCATATTTACGGGTTCCCTCTTCCAAACCTTCTGTAAAGGATTCGTGACCTGGATCCGGACCTGAGTCAATAATTCCGATACGTACGCCGCTGCCATCGAACTTATCGTGGAAATCATCCACTCCAGTCGGAGCATGAGTTTCTGCCTGATTCGGTTTAACGACCGCATCCTGATCCACTTTATTTTGGTTTTTGACTTCCAATTCAGGATCCTTGACTTCACCTAATTGGATTTCACTATTTTTCCCTACAGTACGGACACTTTTAAGATCCAGAACTTCCATCACTTTGCGCGTCGGTACATCTGCAAGGTAAACATAGTTCTTGTAATTCTGTTTCACTTTAACCCCAAGCTTTTCTAATTGACTTGTCGCATCTACCTTACCGTTCCCTACGATCACAAGCTCCTGTACAGCTTGATTACTCATTGAAAGAGCTACGACTTCCGAGAAATTAGAAACCTTGAATTTCTTCGTTTCCTGTAGAGCGGCATCCGCTTTATCAGGATTGAATGTTGCTACACCAGCGAAAGAAGAGGCTACCAAAGTTGCACTAGCCATGACCGAAAATACCTTTTTCTTAAACGTCAATCCGTTTTCCCCCTTGATAGTTTAGTATTAGTCCGAAATACTCCGTATCTTCCAAAAAAATATAATTATGGAAAAATTCGAACTCTATTTCCCATTTTAAGGCCACTATCTTCTTTAGTCAATAAAAGGAGACGTTATTTTCAGAAAAAATAATATATTATAACTATTGCATTTTTGCTTTCTACCTATTTTCTAATTCAAAAGAAATGTTTAATCGTATCCACAGCCGGGTAAATAGAAAAAAACTGCTTGCCAATTCCGGCAAACAGTTTCTCCTAATCTATTAATTTACTACCTTTACAGCGCCTAAATAACGAGGTTTCCAGTATACGTTATTCAAACTTGTAATCTCTACCCCACGGTCGCCTGCATGGATAAATTCATTATTTCCAATATAGATCCCTCCATGGGATGGACCTGGTTTATATGTTTCGAACATGACGATATCCCCTACTTCCGGAGATTTAGAGCGGCTTCCGAAATTCCAGATATCCGCTGTTGTCCGGGGTAGATCAATATCATATTTATCATATACATAGTTTAGATAACCGCTGCAGTCAAATCCACTTGGCGTCGTACCTCCCCATTTATAAGGGGTTCCTAGATACTGCTTTGCCGTTTTGATCAAAGCACCTGTATCGAAGGAAAATAGACTTTGAGCCTTTTCGGATATGACAGATGTCCCACCGATGATTGTGAACTGATTGATCCCTAACTTATCCACGGTCGACTTTACAGAAGACGGGACGTTATTAGATTGGATCAACATAACCGGTGATCCTTTTTTTGCTGCCAGAACAGATCCGGTCAGTGCATCTGCATAGCTTTCGCCTGTTGCGATCACTGTACTGTTGGATGCCGAGTAATACTTCTCAGCCACTTTTGTCGCTGTATCGTATCGGTCTTTTCCTGAAATACGTGTAGCCCTTGGTAATTGGTTCTTCACTCCATCGCTGATGACACCGGTTCCACCGATAAGGATGGATGAACTGTACTTGCTTAAAGCCTTTTTCGTTTCTGCCGGAACATGATTTTTCTCGGTCAACAGGATCGGGATTGATTTACTAGCCGCGACAGGAGCAATGGCCAGGCTGTCAGGAAAGTCCCTGCCGTATGTAACGATCGCCTGGGACCCACCAACTAAGTCTGCGATTTTTGCCGCTGTCTCATATCGGTTTTCCCCTGCCACTCTTGTACTGGTGATGCCTAAACTTTTAAGCTGATTTTCAACGGACGGTGAAATGACGGAACTTCCACCTAATATGTATGCCTTACTCGGTTTTAACCGTTTTAATTCTTCTTTCACGCTATTCGGTACGCTGTCCTTGGTGACCAACAGGATCGGCGCATTATATTTATCTGCTAACGGTGCTCCAGCCAGTGCATCGGGAAAGTTATTCCCCACTGCGATCACGACTGTGTTCGCACTGCTCCAGCCCTGCTTGGAAACTTTGACCGCCGTTTCATAACGATCTATACCGCTTACTCTATTTATTTGTGTATCTGCAGCCGATGCAGATGTCTGAAATAACAATAGGAACAAAAAGCTTATAACCGTGACGAAGGTAATAGATACAGGTTTGTGATTATTCAACATTTCTCAATTCCCCTTCTCTATTTCTCTATAATTCTACAAAACCCATCTTACCATTAAAGTTTTCGAAATAATTTTACATTTATGTAACAAAGCCCGTCATATTTCCCCGTTTTCTGTAATATTATCTCCTTCAAACGACATAAAAAGGGCCGTATCTCCCGGGATACGGCCCCTTTTCTATTATTCGTTTTCCTTGTTCCAATATTCCAAAAGTCCCTCTCTCATCGTGAACTTCGGTTCGAATCCAAGTGATTTCAGTTCTGAGATATCAGAGTAGGATTCTTTAATATCGCCGGACCGCTCTTTCTTTTTCTCGATTGGTAATGTCGTTTCCGTAATTTCTTCATATAAGCCGATCAGTTCATTCAGGCTTGTCGATCCACCCGTACCTACATTGAACACCTTCCCGATCGCATCCGAAGTTTCGGAAACAAGGAAGACGGCTTGAACGACATCTTTTACATAGATGAAATCTCTCGTTTGTTCCCCATCACCAAAGAGAGTAAAGGTTGTCTCTTCCTTTTTCATCAGCTGTTTAAATTTATCTGTCAGGATCGATACGACTCCTGAATACGGCGAAGATGGATTTTGTCTGTTTCCAAAGACGTTGAAGAAACGGACGGCTGCAGTCGGAATATCGTATAACCGGCTAAAGGCCAACACGTACTGCTCAGAAGCAAATTTATCAATGGCATATGGCGTGAGTGGTCTGATCGCTGACGTTTCTTTCTTCGGAAGTGTCGGTTCATCCCCATATACGGCGGCCGATGAAGCAAAAACGAAGCGTTCCAAACCACCTTGTTTCCGGGCTTCTTCTAGTAAGTATAAAGTCGCTTCCAAGTTCGTTTGATGAGTATGGAGCGGGTCTTCAACCGAGGCAGCCACACTTGCAATCGCGCCCAAGTGGAAGATTTTTTTGAATTGGTTCTGCTGAAATAAATCCGATATCGTTTCTCTTACGGAAATATCCCCTTCGACAACCGTCAGTTGATTGCTTTTCGGAAGATTATCCATTGAACCCATGGAGAAATTATCTATCACGACTACTTGCTCGTTATTATTTAATAATTCTTCTACAATATGTGAGCCTATAAATCCGGCTCCCCCTGTGACAAGGACCTTGCTCATGTATGTTGTTCCCCTTTCAATATGGAGAGATTATCTTCATTCACTTCTGTAAGTATAGCAAAAAACACATTGGGTTTCTATTCAGTCATCGAAATGTAACCAAGCCTTAAATTATACCCCGTTCATTACCATTTCAATCACCTTCGTTCGTGTCATAAAAAGGCGAAAAATATTTATTTCAAACCATCTAGAAAAAATTCGAAAACGCGATTATACTATTCTAGATGTGAGTTTCAATTGGTATGGGAGTGCCTCTGCACATCATTTTCCGTTCAATATTATTGAACAGTATTCACAAAATCATACAGAAGAAAACTATCGGGGGAAAGAAAGATGAAAAAAGGATTATTTGCTTCAATCAGTTCAGTTTTACTAGCTTCCTGTTTCCTTGGATCTCCTGTTTCAGCTGAAGGTCCAGTAAAGGAAAAGATGGACCTGTTAGCTTATGACGGGGAAGGCTTTTTCACAGAAGAAGAGCCGAATGACAGCTTTACCGGAGCCAATGACATTCTTTTAGAGGATATCGTTACAGGGACGTTCTCGAAAGATGATGTGGATATGTATAAAATCCAGGTCGAGACAGAAGATCCCCTTGAAATATATGGTGGCAGCTGGGCTGAAGACCCAAGCATCCTATTAGACATTACTTTATACGATGAGAATAAGAATAAGCTTGCACCTGAAGAAGCCAGCGCAGATGAGGCGATCGGTTCCATGGCCTCCTACTCTGTCACTCCAGGTATCTATTATATATCTGTTCGTGATCGACATAACCTCGCTAACGGAGAAGAATACGCATTCATTGCGACTCAGGCACTCATGGAAGTGGGTGTAGACCGACTGTATGGAGATGACCGGTATGAAACGGCACTTGAAATCGCCTATCAAGGATTTGATTATGCTGATGAAATCATCCTGGCGACAGGCACCAACTTCCCGGATGCCCTGGCAGGAGCACCACTTGCCTATCACAGGGACGCTCCCATCTTGTTAACGGGAAAAAATACCCTTCATCCAACTGTTAAAAAAGCCATCAAAGATCTGGAAGTCGGGAAAGTGACAATCCTTGGTGGACCCGGTGTCATTTCTGATAACGTGGTGAAAGAACTGAAAGCACTTGGCGTCAATGTGTCTCGCATCAGCGGAAATGACCGGTATGAAACGGCCGTAGCCATTGCTAAGAAGCTTCCACACAATGACGCAGCCGTAGTCGTGAGCGGAAAGAATTATCCGGATGCCTTATCGATTGCATCCATCGCCGCACAATATGGATATCCGATTCTACTATCCGATAAAGACAGCATCCCTGCCTCCAGCCTGACTCAAGCCAAGACATATGAGACCAACTATGTCATCGGCGGTACAGGAGTGGTAAGCAATACTGTCCTGAAGAAGTTAAACATGCCAACAAGAATCGCAGGTCAAAACCGTTACCAAACCAATGCGAACATCATTCATGAGTTCGATATGTCGACTCAATATGTTTTCGTTGCAACGGGTACTCAGTTTGCCGATGCCCTGACTGGATCAGTCCTGGCCGCTAATTGGGGAGGGCCACTATTACTGACGCCTCCGAATGAACTTCATCCTGAGATCAGGGATTTAATGATGGATTCTACCTATATGGCAACGATCCTTGGTGGACCCAACGCAGTCTCTGATAAGGTGGAAGAGGAGATTTGGTCTACTATTGTTGGAAATGAATAACCAGGATGCGCTCTTACAAGGGCGCATTTTTTTATTCGGAATAATTAATAGAATTTTCTGTATTTTAATGGTAAAATAGTAACGGATAACGATCATACATAAGAAAGAAGGCTTACCAATGGAATCTCTCACACAATCTGTCGCAACCATCTTTAAGAAACTTATGATCCACCTTGATCAAGACGAACTTCGTGAAGAAGTAAATACCCGTTTACTCCAGACGATGAAACAATCACCTACAGAAGATGAATATAGACAAAACCTGATGAGGGCCATCGTTCTTCATGGTGAATCAACCAAAGCGCTTCACGGGATCCTTCACCCTCTTCTATCAAACTCGAAATATCCTGATCTAGAAGGCGTTTCAAAGCTGAGGAATCTTGCACAGGGCAGGATTGAAAAAGAGATGGATACACTTCTTACCCTATATAAGGAGCAGCTTGAAAAGGAAGGCATTCCAAATGATGCCGTCACCCAGCTTGAAATATATTTCACCACGACCATGGTTGAGCTTCGATTGACGTATAGGTTCATCGATGCGTTTGGCACCGAAAGCAACCGGGCATTATTTGTGCCGTTATTTTCTTACCCAGCAGAGGAAGTCGGTGAGACCATCTTAAAGTATTCAAGAACCTATTCAAGCCTCCTCTTCGAAAAGACCCTCAGTCAACAAAACTAAAGAAGGTCCGTCCCTCGTGTGAGAGGGACGGACCTTCTACTATCTACACCTTCAAGTACCATTTCTTCCTGTGACAGATAAAAGCAACGATGGTCCAGAATAACAGGTTAAGCAGTCCGTATGCCAGTTGGGGATGAGGGGCAAAGGTGCCCATCCACTCATTGATCACCCTTGATAATGATTTCTCAATGCCATCATCCATGACCGATAGATGGATCAACACAGAACCAAGCATGAACTTGCCGAAATAGATTAAGAAGCTATTGCGTCCATATGCCTCCAAAAACCATACGACCGGCTTCAATGCTGTTTCTTTCGCGTCCACTTTCCTCTTATCAAATATAAGATACAAAACCGAAAGCATGCTGGATGCAAAGCCCGCTGCCAATAAAGCAAACGCCGGCGTCCAGAGCCTTTTGTTATAAGGAAGGAAATGATCCCATACAAGGGAAAGAACAATCAGTACAATACCAATCCCCAACAGCTCTCTCCATGCACCGGTTTTTTTACGTGTGAGGATCAAGCGTCCAAATGCATATCCAAAAAGAACATTGGATAATGCCGACAAACTGGTGACCAGGCCTTCGGGATCATAGCCTCGCTCCCCTTCATGATACAAATGCGCTTCCCCGAACACAGCGCTGTCGATCATATGGAAAGGATTGCAGTCGGGCTGTGGCAATCCTCCTTCACATGATTGTCCCGATTGAAGGATCAGTCCCCCATATAAAGAGGACACCAATAAGGCAATCAGCATCAGCTTCCAAGGAGATTGGACAAACTTCGTGATCAGCACGGTCACGATTCCCAGAAGAGCGAACATCTGAAGCACACCGCTCAATCGCAGAGTAGGGAAATCCAGCGTCCACTCCACGATAATGGTGAAAATGACCCCATAGACAATCAGGCGAACCGTCCGCTTCAGTATCTTCTCCCATTTCACCCCACGTTGGTAAGCAATCGCCATACTCACCCCAAAGATGGTGATGAACGTAGGCAGAATGATATCAATCAAGGTGACCCCGTACCATTCCGCATGCCGGAAGAAAGGATACTCAATCTTCCCATAAGGAATCGTACTCAAAAAAACGGATAACGCGACAATGATCCCCCTGAGCATATCAAGGGAGTAAACTCTTTTTTTCTTTTTCACTTGAATGGGTTCTTCTAATGGTTGAACTTGTTCCATACTTCGATCCTTTCACTTCACGTTCTATACTTTCCTACTATGAAAGTATACACCAGCACAAAAAACTTTGATAGAATCAATTAGTAAAGATTTAACTATTTTCACACCCTGGAGGTCATCATGCGCATCGTCTATGTTTCTCTCATATTGTTACTCACAACACTACTCGGGGCATGCTCCCTTTTCGAAAAAGAACCCGAAACATCCGTCTTCTACTCCCCTCATGCAGACGACGAAACTCTCAGTCTCGGCCCGTCCATCCTGCGTCAGATCGATAAAGGAAATGAAGTCGCCGTGGTCCTCCTTTCACATGGGGAAGCCAGCCAATCGATTAAAAAGGTCAACGAAAAATTAAAAGACAAAGACCTGCCTGCCATCTCCAAAGAAGAGTTCGGCAACTCCCGGGTAAAAGAATTCAAAAAATCCCTCGAAGAGCTGGGAGTCAAGCCAGAGAACGTCTACATCTATGACCTTCCCGACGGGGACATCCAAAAAGAGGACGTCATGAAAATCATGAAGGAAATGGATAAACGCTACCCCGATGCCCGCCATCATGCCCTATCCTATAACGACCCTCACAGGGACCATGCCGCTTCGGGAGCCGCTTTAAAGGAACTTGCTGATGATGGGACCATTTCATCTGCACTCTTTTATCTGCCTGTGCAGGAGTTTGAGAATATGGACTATGATGATACTTATCCTGTGCCAGATAGTCTTAAGGACAATTACAAAAAGAGTTTGGCAGCCTACCGGATTTGGAAGCCTGAGGAAGGGTTGTATTCGATTGGGTATACTTCTGTGAAGCCTTATTTTATGGAGGCTGGGAGGTATGGGGAGAGTCGGTGGCATAAGTGAAACAGAGTTTAGGATAATATAAAATCAATATTCCAATATAAAGGAGTTAGATAGATGAAGACATCGAGACTTCCCTATCACTATATTTCCATTGTCATTGTGGCAGTCATATCTGTTTATGTATGTTTAAAAGTGTATCCCATTAAGAACACCGCGGATTTGGTCTTATTTGTGACCACTGTGGGTAGTCTGGTTGTTTCGTTTTCTGCTTTTATCTTTGCTATGAAAACGTATTTGTCGATTGATAGTGTAAATGTGATTACTCAAATGGAAGGAAACGTGCTTGAGAACGAGAACTATGTCACGTCTTTCACTAGTTTATTGAAGCAATATGATATGGAAGATCCTGATCAAGTGGGTGAAGAAATCTTCAAGAATTTAGAAAAGAAGTTTACCAAACAGTCAAAGACTGCCATTGAGTTTGCTTCAAGTCTTCAGTATTTTATTGATATTATTGTATTTTTCCCATATCTCTTCAACTCTAAAGATGACACCTATCGTAGTAAAAATATTATTCGAATGGGGAAGTTGGTAAAGTTGATTGAAAAACGAAAGAATGCGTTAGTCTCAATCAGCACCGGAAATTTAATTCTTATAGAGGAAACCGTTAAATTGATTCGTGCCATTATCAATTATCAAAAACTTGTAGATGAGCGAGACATTGTGGACTCTACTCTCTTAGAAGTAAAAGGAACCATGTTGAAGAATTCTGTGACTCAAACTGTTTATTATAACTACTTAGGATTGTATTATTACCGAAAAGCAAACCACGTACTAAGAAGAACAATCTCTTTAGACAGCATGGATGTTTTCTCTATAGAAGGACTCAAGAGAATCCACCAACATATTTCACTATTCTCTGACGACGAAAGGGAACTAATCCAGATTTACCTGCAAGAGGCAAAGACCTGTTTTCACAAAGCGATGGATGTTAGTGAAAAAGATATTATGTGGGAAGGTTTCATCTTGTACAATGAGGCAAAATCTACGTATTTACTTCAGTTGTTGCAAGGCAATCATGAAGGACAGAACTGGGAAGCGATGATGAATCAAGCTTTGACCGCCAGGAAAAGAATCACAATCTTCCTCCATGACATACTGGAAAGAGATACCCCTTCTCACCTACAAACCGCTTTTGAGTTCGAAAATCAACTAGCTGGATTAGTAAAGATGAATATACTTATCGCAGAAAAGAAAGACATCACGGATTCATTTAATAAGGAGAAATATGTGTACCCCCTATATGAAGGTTTACTCCAGAGCAGGCTGATACAAAGACCCAACCCGGGAAGTTTTAAAAAAATTGAGGAATTTCAAGAGGATATTGTTAAGCGTTTGGAAAATAAATAAACTCTTAGGGACTACTGAATATTGCCAAAGGAATTGTTTTATCAAATTGAACAATAGGTGTCATACAGATTTCCTAAAGAAGTAATGAGGCATTTTTAATAAAGTGAGATATATCCCTTCTGACAGCCCAGAAGGAATACACACACATATAACCATTATCGAAGTAAAGTAAATTAATTTAAAAACCCTTTAACCAGTTTTACCCAACCGAAAAAAGAAACCCAAAGGGGGATACTTAACAGAGTTCCCCAGTACATCCCGACAATAAAGTTACCTTCTCTCTTCATTATTCAAGCACCCCTTACGTTATAATCATTCGGTGTCATGAAATGTGTATATTCATTATATATAGTGTAAGTCTAGAAAAGTGTCGGATTAAAAGTAAAATCCTTAGGAACTTTTATCATAATTTATCGAAGAGCTTGTTATGATTGTTAAGTAATAAGTTCCCGAATCATTCACTCATCAAACTTTGTAACCTTTCAGACACATCCCTTATACATATATATTCTCTCATGATGCTTTGACTAACGTGAAGATATACATTGTTTCCATGCATGTATGCGATTGCCAATAAAGTTAATATATTGAGAGTCAAACATGATATACTATATATTGGATATTATTAGAAGAATGCGAGGAAATCCTGAAATGAAAAAAGCAATTATTATCATCTCAAGTATTATCGGTGTCATCCTGTTGGGTGGGGGAATCTACGCTGGCTACCTGTACCAATCAGTCAAGAACACTACCAGCGAGATGCATGAAGAGGTTAAGAGGGAACATAGTACCCCTAAACCAGTGTTATCTCAAAAAAATGATGTTCCCGTTGAGCCCATTTCCATTTTACTAATGGGAGTAGACGAGAGAGCAAATGATAGAGGAAGATCAGATACTTTAATTGTCATGACATTAAATCCAGAAAAAGAAAAAATGCAGATGATCAGTATCCCCCGGGATACCCGAACAGAAATCATCGGGCATGGTACAACGGATAAAATTAACCATGCTTATGCCTTTGGCGGTGCAAAAATGGCCATCGAAACCGTTGAGAATTTCACAGATATCCCTGTCGACTACTACATCAAGGTAAATATGGAAGCCCTTAGCTCCTTAGTCGATGCCATGGGTGGGGTGACAGTCCATAACGACCTGGATTGGTATGACGAGGGTTATTATAAAAAAGGGTACCATTATCGTGAAGGGGATATTAAGTTGAATGGCCCTAAAGCGTTAGGGTATGTACGAATGAGGCACTTAGATCCCAATGGGGACTTTGGACGGAATGAGCGACAACGTCAAATCATCACAGCCATTATCGACAAAGCTTCCGACGTAACAGCAGTAACGAAATTCGACGACATTCTGAAAGTGCTAGGAAGTAATGTGAAAACCGACATGACGTTTGAAGATATGATGGATATCCAGAAGAATTATCGAAGTACCAAGAATACAATTGAACAATATGAAATTAAGGGGCAGGGCGGTTTGATCGGCGGAACGTATTATTTGACCGTTCCTGATAATGAGCAGGAAAAGGTTACAGAGATGCTGAGGGAGAACTTGGCTGCAAGCTAAAAAGGTTTTGGGAGAATCGGGCTCCCAAAACCTTTTTATTTACTGCTGTTTCTCATAATAATAATTCAACCACTTCTCCACTTTATCCATCTTCTCCACTACTCTATCCTTCACTATTGGATTCAGTGTTTTAAAGGAGTTAATCAGTTCAACCGTCTTCTCAAACTCCTTCTCTACTTTGTCTATTTTGAGAGACTGATCCGGCCGCTTCATCATTTTCTCCCATTTACTAAGATTATTCTCCAGCTCTTTTCCTTCTTCCTTGTTAACCGCTCCCTTTGGTATATAAATGGAAGCCACCTGTTCCTTCAACTGCTTAACCGTAGCATGGACAGCCGCTTTGGGATCTTCCCCAGGGTTAATTGCCGCATTTCTCCACGGCCCTTTCCCCAATGCGTCCACAGAAGGGGCACTGGCCTGACCGAAGGCGAACATGTTCACACCTGACGTTCCATGACCTGCTGCCAATACATCATTGACGGCTGCTTTTTCACCAAGGTGATGGAAGAACGAATAGATCCCCGTATAATACATCATCGAAGGCGGAGTCAGCTTTTTACTGGCGATGACCGTCGATTGGATGCTATTGAAATCATGTCCATACGCCTGCGGGATGACACCATCGATGTCCTCTACCCAGTCGCTGATCAGGACAGCCTCTGCCCCCGGTTCAGGAGTCGCCGTGACCATAAAGGCAGGGTATATGTCTTTACTCTGTACATGAAGCTGATCGACAAACGTGTTTTCCTGTTCACGCAGCCAATTCTCCCACTCTTCCCATAACGCATCGGACTCTTCTAAATCCATTGGATCGACTCCGAATTCCGTTTCGAAACGTTCACGATTCGAAGCACTGAAACCATAGCTCTTATCAAACGGATGGTGCGGATAACGCATATAGTCGATATTTACACCTGTGATCTTATAGTCCTCTTGCTGTTCTTTATAGATATCCAGCATAAAGTCCTGGACGTCAGGGTTTGCAATGTCCAGCCAGTAATAGTTGCTGCTGGAATCACTTCCCGGTGTGCCCGGTTCATCATTTCGCTGTACCGCGCTCCATTCAGGGTACTTTTTGAACTGTGACGGCAGACCAAGGCTGCTGTGGCCGATCATGAAGCCATCCGTCCACGATTGAATCGTGATCCCCCGCTTCTTGCCTTCTTCAATGAAAGCTTTCAGGATGTCCGAACCGTATTTCCCATAGTCCTGATTGGCGAAGTTCGGGTGCTGCTTTGGCAGACCGTAGGCTTCCATCGTGTCACTCGGGAAGATCGTATATCCCCAGAACGTCGTTTCAAGATACAGAGAGTTGAAGCCTGCCTCTTCCATCCGGTCCAACGTCGTGATGACGTCATCCAGATCCTTCTCTTCCGGTCGATACCAGATCGCACGCTGCTCCCCTACTTCAGAAGGAAGGGAATAGTAGTACGCGTCGTAGGCGGCCTGAGTCGCTTCTTCCGTATATTCCAAGGCCTTTTGAGGATCTTCACTCTGGATATCTCCTGCCTTTTTCAAAAAATCCTCCGCTTCCTTTACAGAAGCATGTGCTTTCTTAAACTCTGCATCAATATAATTTTCCTCAGCATGAGCGATGCTTTGCTTCGCTTCCTGCAAGGTTTGTTCACTTTTAAAAATATAGGTGGACGCGTCGCGGATCAATTCAATTTTACCGTCCGCATCATACTCCACTTTCATCCCAATCTCTGCTTTTTTCAGGTATTCCGCTTCTGTTCCGTGTCCGCTTACGACAAATCCGTTGGACGGAATGCTACTGTCCCCTCCGCCGATTTTCGTGACGACTCCATCGGTCACGGTAATTTCATATCCATATGGATTTGTTCCTGTGCTTGAACCAAAGGCAGGAGTATACAGCAAGAGTTGGTTGGCTCCACGATTTCCCGGAAACGGGGCTCCCTCAGGATTTGATTCATCGGTTGGGTCAATATCATCTAATGTATTGGCATAGGTCCTTTCAACCGGTTCATTGATCGAAACACTCTCTCCCTTTTCCAGGCTCTTCAGGAAACGCATGATCTCATCTGTCGTTTGCGGTCCCGTTGACAGGACGACCCCGTCTTCAGGAATCGCACTGTCTCCCTGCCCGGAAGACACAACATGATAACTGTTCCCCTCATCCTTCTTGAGGATCACTTCATACGATGACCCGTTTGTTTCGGTAAAATAACTGAACGTGGGATCAAACACGACAAGCTTGTTCGTATTGTTGCGATCATTTTCTGCATTGACGATGATGCTGATTCCATCCTCATCGACGACTTTGGTCGCTCCCCCTTCATCCGCTTCCGCTGTGAGTGCCGGGGCTTGAAGAGCCGGGATTGTCAGTGCGAGGGCCATGGCTGACATTGTCATTTTCTTTCCGATTAACCACTTTTTCATAGAGTACCTCCATATAATCGTTTTATATGTATGCGCTATCATGATGTGGCAGTTTCATTCTATCATAATTTTCTGAATAAAAGGAATACTTCTTCATAATAGAATATTAAGATGGATAAATTCTTCATTTTTAGACAAATCGAACGTCCAACTCTAGACCTTTCGACTTATAAAACGTGCGGAGAGACCCCCTGTTAACAGGGAGCCCTCCTAGATCGGCCCTACTTCTGGCCACTTCAATTCAATCCCTTCTACCACCAGCAGTGCCTGAAATTTCCGCAACAACGCTTGATCCTCCCTCACTTCACGGGGCAACACGCCTTTCTCCATGGCAAAAGAAGCAAGATACCCTGCCGATTCCCCGATATTCCATTCCACCGGATGCACCCTGAAGCAGCCGTTCGTAATATGGGTAGATCCGATATTCTTACACGCTGGAAGCACATTGTTCACCCGCACCGGCAGCATAGCCCCCAAAGGAATCTCAAACGGATAACTTTCAGCGTAAAAGAACGTATTCGTCTCCGTCGTCGGATGCAAATCGATCCGGTAACAGCCGATCCCCACAGAATCATTCACCTGTTTTATGCCGTCCCTCGTATTGGCATTGATGTCTTCTTCGACTACCGTCGACACGGCTTTGATTCTCCTCGATTCACGAATATAAGGATATTTGGCGAGACCATCCTCCGTCCCGAGAACATCCCCCCGCAACCTCAGTCCAGGGTACCCTTTTCCCCCATCCGGCCTAGGCGCTTCCGTCTGCAGCCAGTACAGCAGGGAAAGACTCAGCTGCTTCGACTCATGGATATGCTTTGCCCGGTCTTCATCACTGACATCGATGATCGAACCACTCCAATAATCGTTCTGCGGCCAATTGATCAGGGAGATATCCCCTTCATAGGCGCCCTCAACAAAAAGGCTCGGGTCCACGATCCGCCGGTAATCCCACAGCCCCCACAGGTCTTCATGATGGAACATCGCAAATTCCTTCGAACCACCCGTATGGGCATCGGGGGCGAACCAGCTTAACTGCTGATGCTGTAAAAACGGGGCACGATAGTCTTTCCAGAACTCATACTGTTCCGGCTTTTCAATGACAAAATTTCCGCCCTCCACATAGTCCACTGCGAACACATACGTGAAGGACTGCATGTCCTGCGGCCTGGCTTCTTCCGGGGCATGCAGCTCGCCTGTATCCTTTTTGGCTTCTGCCCCTGTGACGTATTCCACTCCTGCCAATGGCAAAAGCTCTCCGGTTTCCGTCGCATCCAGATAATAATGCCCCTGCAGGACTTTGACAGGTCCGTCCCTATGCTGAACGGTAACAGATCGAACATCGTCTCCATCCACGTCCGCACCGGTCACTTTATAATCAGTAAGAATTGATAACCTCCCGCTGCTCGTATAAGGAATGAGCATCTCCTGAAGGACGGCTAGGGCCACTTTCGGTTCATGGCAGAGCCTGCTGACCCATCCCTTTCCTGGATTCAGCCGTTCATCCCGCCTTGCCTCTTCCTTCAGAGGATAGTGACGACGGTAGTACTCCCGCACACGGTTCCGGAACTCACGGTATGTCCTCGTGCAGCCAAACTGCTCGATCCACTGGTGCTCATCCGGCGGGACCGCCTGGCTCGTCAGCTGTCCCCCTATCCAATCGGTCTCTTCGGTCAGGATGACTTTTTTTCCACGTTTCGATGCAGCGAGTGCAGCCGTACATCCCCCGATTCCGCCACCGATGATGATGATGTCTGCTTGTAACGTTTCCATTCCTTTCACACCTTTCTCATAAAAAACTAAACGATGAATCCTGCCCCGATCACCCCTGAGTTGGAACCAAGCTTTGCAGGGACGATCTTGACGAGTTCTTTCAATTCCGGATACACATACTCTTTCACCTTGGCCCTTAATGGATGGAGAATCTGCTCTTCTGAACTCATCACGCCCCCACCCAATACGAAGACGTCAGGATTGATGGCATGGGTGAGATTGGCGATTGCCATGGCCAGGTATACGACAGCTTCATCAATAATGCTCTGGGCCGCTTCATTTCCATTACGAGCTTCGTTAAACACGGCTTCGGACCCACCGGGGATCCCAATTGACTCCCCGGCTGCCCCAATGGCCGTTCCGCTTGCCAAACTTTCAAGTGCGCCAGGATTTAACGAAGGATGCTTTCTTCCATTCGGCACCACAATCATATTGCCAACCTCTCCGGCATATCCATTTGCACCTTGAAATACCTTCCCGTTAATGACAAATCCACCACCGACACCCGTGCTTACCGTCAGATAATAAACACTTTCATAGCCGGCGCCCGCTCCAAGCTTCGCTTCAGCCACAGCCGCCACATTCGCATCATTATCCACCTTCACGGGTAATTCAAAATGCTCCTCGATAATCGCAGCCAAGGGAATCCGCTCCCAGCCAGGTAAGTTAGGGGGAGAAAGAATCGTGCCGGATCGCGCATCCAGGGGACCAGGGCTACCGATCCCGATGACGAGCACACTCTCGTCCCCTTTCACCGTTTCAATGAGTGAAATCAAGTTGGCGATGACCTTCACCGGCCCTGCGTGAGCCTCCGTCTTCTCTTTGGCTTCTTTCAGGATCCTGCCTTTGTCATCTAGGAGTGCGGCCCGCATATTCGTTCCACCCAAGTCCACCCCGATCCGTAAGGTCATGACTCACCACCCCTGCCTATACCGATTTCGAACGTCCTGTCCCAAGGCAGGTAAATGTCCTTCAATGAAAAATGGAGATGGTATCGTTCCAGGAAGTCAGAAGCCTCCTTACGGAATAGTTCCGTCACCCTGCTCAACAGCTCTTCCCGGCTGACTGCCGACTCATCCACTACAGCCCTAACCTCTTGACGGACAATCGACTGATACACATAATCATCCAATAATCTGAGGGTGATTTCAGCCTGCAGCCTTTCCTTTACCTCTGCTTCAGGAAGGGAAGGCTTCTGCTTCTGAAGGTGAACCATCGCCGCCTGTGCCACGACCGTCCCGAGCGTATTGCCCGCTGTATTCCAGCCTGCAAATCCGGCAAGCTCACTCACCTTGACCTCAGACAGCAACTCCGGCAGCATACGAACATCGACTCCGTTCGCATAGGCTGTATCTGCCACCGCCACAAGCTTATCCTGACGAAGATAATGAGAGATGCGCTTGATCCACTCCCCTATATTCCGATCAGGGGTGTCGACTTCCCCCAGGTATTTTTGCAGGGCAAGATCTCCCTGTCGCTTCCCCGGTACATTGGCGGCAAACACAATATCCGCTTCCCCCGGGTGATTAACCGTGTACCCGCCAAAGGCAAAGATCTGTCCCTTCACCGATTCACAGATCGGCCGGTCTTCATACATGGCCGTCGATAACGCACCCGTTTCACCACTGTATATCGGAAAAAACGTCGGGAACGGGACATTTTCAAGCTGATAGATCATCTTTGCCACAAGGGTATTGGCCACTTCATCCGCTCCCGGATAAATGAATACACCCTGAAATAACTCCCGTTCAAATACCTTCCTTGAAAGGTCTTCCTGCTCCCCGATATTCAAGCCATACTCGGACGTATCATCCTGCGGGAATACCAGTACATCAAGTGTTCGATCTTCCACCATATCCAAAAGGGAAACGTTTACACGATAGTTTTTCAGTCTCGTTGATAAGTAGTCTTCCAGCACCTCTGAAGGGATCCGACTCCTGAGATTCTGTACATTTCGATTGGATTCCTCACACCCCGTTTTCTCAAACCGGTGAATATGGAAGGAATACTCCCAAAGCTCGACTCCGTAATCACTCCAGTATTCCTTCTCTTCCTCATTGACGTAGTTATTGGAGATCCTCATGGTGGAGCTGAACGCCATCAGGGCTTTGCCGGGATACTTTTCTTTTAATGAGCGAAGGATCCTGATGCGCTGCTTGATGGTCTCCTCTCCGTCGGTACAAACACGGGAAGGAACCAGTCCTCCATATCCGAGCATGTCAACGGAAAGGACAAATCCATCCACATCGGGAGCCACTTCCCAGATCCACTTTTTCAAAGCCTCGATATCTCCGGGGTTCTTCAAAAAGCCCAGGAGATCTTTAGACGGAAGCAATACTTCCCAATTGCCGATCGAGGCGATCTGCCTTGGAAGCTCCCTTGTTACCGGTCTCCCATCCACAGGCAGGAGGGCAATCTTTCTATTCATGCTTGTTTCCTCCTTTTATGAGGTAAGTAGCGATTTCCTTCGGTTTCAATGTATCCCTGCCATTGAGGACAGGTTCACGCAGAAAGTTCACTCGCTCACCACGTGGGGTTAAACTAAACGGCTGTTCCTGTTCCGTCGGATTCCATAGACGCAGCTCCACTCCATCCTCTACTCTTCTAAGGGAACTCCACTGTACCTCTTCATTATCGATCTCTACTAAACGACCGATTCCCTTCGCTTCACCGGGATAGATCCGTGGGGGAACACGGAACAAGTGGGCTTCCGTCGCCACGCGCCCCATACTCTTTTGGGGGTGGAATTCAAATGATGCGCGGAAGGTATACGTGCCGATACACTGGGCATCCGGCGTTTCCATATTTGGTCCCGCTCCCCCGCCACGTGTCCGTAAATCATCACGGGACAGCCAGCCGACGCTCCTGATCAGCGTCACATCAAGGGAATCTTCTTCTTCCATTCTGGTAATCTGGTACTCCTGCAACCCTCGATGGTAAAAAGTGAATCCGCTATCCGAACGCACAAATGATAGAGAAGGCTCGACGACAACCGGCACTTCCTTTTGTTTCACTGCGTCAAACGCTTCATCCTTCTTCGCTTCCCGCTTCACCACATCGAACGCCGTATCACTATACGTGTGATCAACGGACGTTCCCAACGGATATTGAACACGTAACCGCTGGTCCCTCGAGCGATTATCGATCACATACGATACATCGATTTTCCGATCTTTTTCTTTTACAGTAAGAGTGATCTCTACAGTCGTTATAACCGTTTCTTCTGAAGGACCGGTTCGATCCCCATTCAACCCTGACGGTGTGACAAGCTTCAGATCATACGATAACTCTTGAACGCCTGACGCTCTCCGGACCTTTCCTGTGCCCTCAAGCTCAGCTACCGTCTTCACATCGTTCACTGGCGGGGAGTAGTTATACTCGTCACCAGCGTCTAAGGTGCTGTAGAACCGATGCAACCCCTGATGATGCTTGCCCGTTTCTTTTTCAAGTAGTGAAAGGGTTCCATCCTCGTCCAGTTCGATAGAATAATATTCGTTTTCAATCACGCTGTCCTGTGACTCAAGGATTTCTTCATAGCTTCCCTCCACGACTGTAAAAGCAGCGAGTGAAGTGGCAGCAAGATCCTCCACATAAAAGTCCAGCTCATAAAATGTCCCCTCTTTAAAATCCGGGAACGCGTCCAAAGGAGAAGCAAAATGTCTACCCTTCCGCTTATTCTTGATCACAGGGGTAAGAAGCTTCCCGTTCTCGTCCTGTAAACGGAACGATCTTTCTTTCTCGAGCCAAATCTCCCCCGACATCCAGCCGGTGAACGGCCTTGGATGAGGATTGAAGACCGTAAATACGCTGTTATCATCAAACGGCTTTCTCCGTCCTGCTCCTGAAAACATTGGATCCTGAACGCCGAGATGAGTGAGCGATCCCTTCTGTATGGACGAAAGCCTCTGCCTGAGCATCATCGTTCTCGTCTCCATTTCCTTATGGACCTCATCAATGCTGCAGCCACAAATACTGTCGTGAGGATGATTCAAGAGTAGAAGCTTCCAGGATTCCTCCAGGTAACGAAGAGGATACTTCTCTTGCCCGGCAAGTGTCGCCAGTGGTTCCGTGTAGCCCGTCAACTCATCCTCCATCTCCTGATTTTGAACCTTGAGATAGCTTCTTGCCGAAAGGACATTGGGAAGAACATAAATATGCTCATTGCTTCTCATCTCCCCGACAAACACAGGCAAGTCAGCCGGGATTTCGGCCTGAACGCTCTTCAGAAACGCTTCATAGGTGCTGGACACAAACTCCACTTCCCCTTGAAGCTCATGGATCTGCTTCATCAGATTTCCGTGCTTCGGCATCAGATGATCCCCGCCATTCGTCAACAACAGCTGAGACGTTGTCGCATACGGTGTGACCTTCTCCACATAGGACGTCAACTGCTCTTCTGGATGGTCTTCATTCAAAAGGGGCTGATAATACCCTTCTGGCAAAAAGGCCGTGAAAACGCTGGACCCGTTCGGCGCTTCCCAATGAAACTCAGACGTTTCGGGCTTGATTCCCCGCCACAAAATGGCGTTATCAATCCCAAATCTCTGTAACAGCTGAGGCATCTGACTTACGTGACCGAATGTATCCGGTAAGTACCCGACCTTCTGGGTCTCTCCATATCGACCGGCGATCTTCAGTCCCATCTCCATATTCCGGATCAGGGATTCTCCGCTCACAAGAAACTCATCGGCCAAGACATACCAAGGACCGATGATGATTTTCTTTTCTTCTATGAAATGAAGGACTTTTTCCTTCAGGCTCTCTTCGCAAACCTCAAAATAATCCTCCAGGGCAGCCATCTGGCCATCCAGGACAAATTGCTCCAACTCTCCCTTTTCAAGACCCGACACAATCCGGTCCATCACCTGTACGAGCCGGTGGCGGAATACTTCAAATGGTAAGTACCACTCCCTGTCCCAGTGGGTCTGGAAGACGATATGACACGTCATTTTCTTGCTCATTATCCTTTCACCGCCCCTTTCATGGCACCTGCAATGAAGTGGCGCTGCAGGATGGAGAAGATGATGATGATTGGAAGAATCGAGATGATCGATCCTGCCGCGATGTATCTCCAGTTAGCCGAGAACGAACCGGCGAGGGTGTTGACGCCGAGTGGCAGTGTGTACATACTCGTATCGTTCAAGATGATGAGCGGCCAGAGGAAATCACCCCATGCCATCATGAACGTAAAAATGGCCAATGTGACGAGTGATGGTTTAACGAGTGGCATGAGGACTCTCCACCAAATTTGAAACGCATTGGCTCCATCCATACGGGCTGATTCATCGAGCTCATACGGGATCGTGAGGAATGCCTGACGCATCAGGAAAATCCCGAAAGCCGTGGTGGCGTGGGGCAGGATCAATCCTGCATAGGTGTTTTGCAGTCCTAGGTCCAATGCCAATAGGTAAATTGGAATCATCAGGAGCTGAAACGGTACCATCATCGTACTGAGAATGAGGACGAAGACGATGTTTTTCCCGCGGAAGTTCATGCGGGCGAGCGGGTAGGCGGCCAGTGAACAGAAGACGATATTCAAGATCACCGTCACCACGGATACGACAACACTATTAAACAGGTAACGCCAGAACGGGAAGAAATCCATCACTTCCACGTAGTTACCGAACGTGATTTTTTCGGGGATGAACTGAGGCGGGTACGAGAAGATATTCTCGCTGCCCGATTTGAGCGACGTGGCCAGGAGCCATAGGAATGGACCGACCATGATGAGTGTGACGAAAAGTAGTGTTGCATATTGAAGAACGACTTTCCCTACCTTTTTTACGTTTATCGGCTTTTTGACAGTTAGTTCGGTTGAATGTTCGTTACTGGTTCCAAGAGAAGGAGAACTCATGGAGAATCACCCCTTTATCGCAGATTCTTTTTTGCTCATGAACTTGATATTAATGACAGAGAAGATCAATGTGATGATGAATAATACGACGCCCGCCGCACTGGCATAGCCCATTTGCAGCTTATCGAAGGCTTCTTCATAAATGTAGAAGACGAGTGTTTTCGAGCTGTTCAGCGGTCCTCCGCCGGTCATGACGTAGATTTCTTCGAATACCTTCATGGCGGAAATCGATGACATGATGGTGACAATCATAATGGAAGGCATTAATAAAGGAATGGTAATATGCCAAATCTGTTTCCATTTGCTTGCTCCGTCAATGTCCGCTGCTTCATAAAGATCATCTGAAATCGACTGCAGTCCCGCCAGGTAAATGACCATATAATAGCCGAGTCCCTTCCAGATGGTGACGACCATGACGGCAAAAATCGATGTCGACGTCGAGGTCAGCCAGTTCACAGGTTCGTTGATTAAACCAAGTGATTCCAATATGTAATTCAGAATTCCTTTATCGGCGTAAACCCATTTCCACGCAATCCCCACCACGACCATGGAGGTGACGACCGGTACATAATAGGCGGAACGGAAGAACCCGATCCCCTTCACCTGCTGGTTCACAAGGATTGCAAGGAAAATCGGCAGGATCACGAGTGCCGGAACGACGATGACCAGATATAATAAGGTCTGCCCGAGCACTTTCCAGAACAGGTCATCAGCGAACAGCCCTTTGTAGTTTTCAAGTCCGATGAATTCAGCATCGGTGACGATATTGTAATTGGTGAAGCTCAGCCAGATGGCATTGAGCATGGGATAAAAGATGAACGCACCCAGGATGATGACACCAGGTATCAAAAACAGAAATGGTGTTAACGGATGATTTCTCATACGGACTCCCCTCTTTTCTCCATCGCTTGAAATACGAGCTTGGCAGCTCCAAGCATTCCCGCCTGATTTCCCAGTAATGCAGGGTAAATGCTTGTATTAACAAAATATTCCTTCAATTTAACCTGGAAGTCGGCCCACCAATGGTCCTTGGAGTCAATGACCCCTCCCCCGATGAAGAGGACTTCCGGATCGACGCTCACAGAGATGTTGTACGCGGCGATGGCCAAATAATCCAGATAACGGTCAACCACCCTCTTGACCTGTTGATTTCCATTTGAATATTCTTCAAAAATCTCTGAGCCATGCGCGAAAGAAGATTTCGTTTCGGTGAAAACGTCCTGCACCAGTGCCGTACCCGACAGATACTGCTCCAGGCAGCCCTTCTTCCCGCAATTGCATGGCTTTCCATTTGGAACGAGCACGACATGTCCCCATTCCCCACTTTGATGGTGATGGCCGTGCAAGACCTCACCTTGTATGGCGTTCGCTCCCCCGACTCCGGTCCCAAGGGTCAACATGATCGCTGATTCGGGGTTTCCTTCCCACTTCCAAAGCTCTCCAAGGAGAGCGACATTCGCATCATTGTCGACGGCACATGGCAGTCCGTAGCGCGTTTCGATTTCTTCTTTCACATGGGTTCCCTGCCACGATGGCAGGTTATCGGTTGCATAAACGACGGTCCCTTTCACCGGATCCACACGACCTGCCGTGCCAATCCCGATTCCTGAAATCGTGCCGTCTTTCTTCATTAATAGATCAATCACTTGAAAGATGGAGCCGAGGATTCCCTCTCTCCCGTTCGAGATATCGGTGGGGACCGTTTCCTGATGGAGGATCGTGCCATCCCGATGGACAATCGCCCCTTTGACCCCGGTACCACCGACATCGATTCCTATGACCTTCATCGTTTCACCTGCTTACCAGTTTAATAGATTTTATCTACAACGGCTCTTGCGGTTTTCTCCTTCATGCCAAGGGAGAACTCTTTATTGTGAAGGGCAAGTCCGGTGCATAACAGATCGATGACGAAAAGCTGTGAAATCTTCGCGATCATGGATCCACCTTCAAGCGGAGATTCCTTCCCGCCGCTTAACAGAACGGCATCGGCAAGCTTCGTAATCGGTGAACGGGCATAGTACGTGATGGCAATGACGCTTGCTCCGTTTTCTTTGGCCAGTGTCAGGGAATCGATCGTGTCCTTCGTACTTCCCGAGATACTCAATCCAACCACCACATCCCCTTCTTTCACAGTGGCAGCCGTCATGGATTGGATGTGGGGATCGATGACCGCATCCGACCGGTATCCGATCCGAAGGAAACGATTCTTCGCATCCAATGCCGTCAATCCTGAAGTCCCGACTCCAAAGAAATGGATGGATTTTGCTCCCGAAAGAAGTCTGATCGCTTCCTCCAGCGTTTCTTCATCCAGCTTATTCACGGTTTCATCTACCGCGTTCTTTGTATAAGCAGCAATGGATTGAATAAAGCCCGTTGGCTTGCTCGGATCGGACTCTTCTTCTTGAGACATAGAGGATAAATCCTTCGCCATGGCCAATTTAAATTCCTGATATCCCTTCATGCCAATCTTACGACAGAAGCGCAGCACCGTCGTTTCCCCCACTTCCGCTACATCGGCAAGATCTGTCACCGAGTAATAGAGTGCCTTCTCCATCTGTTCCAACACAACCGTCGCCACTTTCTGTTCAGACTTTGTGAGGGAAGGATAATAGCTGTTAATTAATCCTCCTAATTTGCTCTTTGATGCCGTTTGTGCCTGCATCTTGATTACCTCCTTTATTCTGGATGGATTGTACAAACCGTTTCGTGATTTCCTGCGGCCTTGTGATGGCCGAACCAACCACAACGGTATGAGCTCCCATATCCAATGCCTGACACACTTCTTCGGGAGTCGAAATCCGCCCTTCGGCAAACACCGGAATCTTGATAGTCTCAACCAATCTTTTCAATAATGTAAAATCAGGTTCACATTGCTGAGGCGAATACGGCGTGTACCCCGACATGGTGGTGCTGACACAGTCAACGCCCAGTTCCACAGCGTTGATGGCTTCTTCATAGGTGGATACATCTGCCATGATCGTTTGTCCTTTTGACTTCAGATAAGCGATCAAGCTTTCCAGTGACTCACCGTTTGGACGTGTTCGCGTTGTCGCGTCGATAGCAATCATGTCCACCCCTGCTCTGATCAGTTCATCAGCTTCCTTCGTGGTAGCCGTTATGTAGACATCACTTCCCGGGTAATCCCTCTTCACCAATCCAATGATCGGTAAATCCACGTACTCTTTAATGGCCATAATATCAACCGCACTGTTTGCCCGGATCCCCGACGCACCGCCGACGTAAGCTGCCTTCGCCATTTTCCCCATTACATCCGCCCCGTGCAACGGTTCATGCTCAAGGGCCTGGCATGACACCACAAGCTTTCCCTTTAATTGTTCAAAAACGATTTCCTTGCTGATCATCCTGTCTTCACCGTACTTTCATTGAAATGCAGAAAGGGAGATATACTCCCTTTCCGTCATTCCCTTATTTAGATAGCGTTTCGTTCCATTTCATTTCAGCCTGATCTAATGCTTCGTCCACTGTCATATCCCCAAGCATCGCTGCATGAAGGGCTTCGTTCATCGCTGTACGCAGCTCTTCAAAGTTCTTCATTGGTGGGATCAGCACTTCACTGTCCTTCAATTGACCAGCCGATACGATGCGGGCTTTATCAATAGGTGTCGCATCCGCAGGCTCTTCACTGAAGTACGGATCATCAAGAGCCGTTTCAATCGATGGAAGGATCGCTGTCTGTTTATCAAATTCAACCTGGTTCTCTGCATTCGTCAAGAAGATGGAGAAGTCCACAGCTGCCTTTTGGTGCTCAGATTGCTTAGGCACCACGACGTTCATAGCCGCTACGTTTTTCTTGTTTGTGTCACCCGTGATGATTGGAGCTGTTCTTGTCGCTTTTAAAATATCAGGAGCATTTTCTTCGACGATCGTCAGGAATTGTGGACCTGAAGGCAGGATCGCGATTTCACCCGCTTGATACAAATCGACAGCTTTAGAGTGTCCTTCCGTCAATACTTCACGTGGAATCAAATCATTCTTGTAAAGGTCTACGAAGAAGTTGAATGCTTCTTTCCCTTCAGGCGTGTTGAACGTTGCTTTCGTCATATCTTCATTCGTTAAATCCACGCCCATCATGACCATCGTTTCAAGAAGGTGACTTCCATCAAGAGCCGGGAAGAACGCGTATTTACCCGTTTTGTCTTTGATCGTTTTTGCGACATCTGATAATTCTTCGAATGTAGCTGGTGCCTTCTCCGGATCAAGTCCCGCTTCCTTGAAGATATCCGAGTTATACATCGTTACCTGAGAAGACAGGTACCAAGGAATACCGAACGTCTTTCCGTCGAATGTGTTGGAAGACCAGATGTTCTCGAAGTACTTACTCTTCACATCTTCCGGAACCATTTCATCCATATCGACAAGCGCATCAAGCTCGGCAAGTTTCGCTGCGAATTGTGGATTCAGGTTCGCCACGTCAGGAGCCGTTTTGGATGCGACGGCTGAAAGGATCTTCGTCTCCATATCCCCCCAAGGAATGTCCACCCATTTCACTTTCACGTTTGGGTTTTCCTTTTCAAAGTCAGCGATGACCCCATTTAAGTAATCATCAAAAGTTGGAGATAATTGCATCGTCCAGAATTCAATCTCGACCGGATCCTCTTTGGTTCCTTCTTTTTGTTCCCCAGTAGAGCTTGATTTGCTGCTGTTACAGGCAGCTGTAAATAGCATAGCAAACATCAACATAAGCGTTAATAGAAACTTTCCATTTTTAAACATTGTGTTCATCCCTTTCCCCTTTTGTATTCGTATCAATAAAATAGTTCAATGCCCGCGGCAAGTCCCTTCTCCAAAAATCCCACAGGTGCTGCTCGTCTTCTTCGCAGTATGTAATAGTATCTGTGATAGATTGAAGTTGGTTATGAAGAATCCGGTTGAAAGATAAGATTGGTAGAGTTTCTCCGGTAAGTGGATAGATAACGGACTCTTCCCCACGGCCTACTACTTGATACACAAACCAATCTGTTTTTTGAAGATTGCGAACTTTTACCCCGTGAAAATCTGTAAAGGCACCGGATTGTAGTAGCATGTGTGACCACGACTCAGGAGAATCACAAGCTATACCCATAGAGACTGCTGCACCAAGAGAATCCCCTAACAACCCTATTTTGCGAAGCGTCTTGCCATTACTGGTAAATCGACGACGTATGTCCCGAAGAAGTTCCTTATTAAAGAATTGGACGTAGCTTTCATGTTGCTTCCCCTTTGGATGATAAAAATGATAGCGTTCTTCTGAACTGGACGGAGGTACGAGCACCAGTACCACATGATGAGATTTCGTGTTTTCCAGAATCGTTTCAAGTGTCGGGAGAATCTCTCCATGCTCCACATAATCCATTCCATCCTGAACAAATAAAACATCGACTGTCTCTTCATGACCCCTTTTGTACTCATGGATGTAGTATCGTTGATCACGGCGTAAATACCGGCTGGTAATCACGCATTCTTCCAAGCTTGCATTCAATGACCGTATTCTCCCCCTTTCCAAGAGTAGGTTCCCCTATTAGGTTCTATCCTAGCATATGAAAGCGCTTTTGTGAATATGTTCTCCATTTTTTATTTTTTTGGTGGATTATTACTCCAAAATTAATCAATAGGGATACCACTCTTCCTTTTAAACCAATACAGAACATTAAGGACGTAAGCTAATCTCCAGATTTCCGATCGCTAATTGATCCTTTAACCTTAGTACTAATAATCCTATTAACTTACCTTTTTATAATTTGAAAAGTAACCCAGGGACGGACCTCCCCACTAACCTTCTAAAATTGACTCCCATAAGGTAAAATAATGACATGATCCAGAACGAACAAGGAGGATTTTGATTGATCACAATCAAGGAAGTGGCCAGAAGAGCCCAAGTATCAAGCGCAACAGTATCCAGAATGTTGAATGATTCAGGGTATGTAAGTGAAGAGGCACGAGATCGAATTCTGAAAGTAATAGAAGAAACAGGATATGTTCCAAGTGAGAATGCGAAGTCACTGCGGACGAAGAAAACGAAGGTGATTGGGGTCGTCTTGCCGAAACTCGGTTCAGAAACGACGAGCCGGATGGTGAATGGGCTGGATCAGGTCTTTGCCGAGAAGGGTTATCAAATTTTACTCGCCAACACCAATTTAAATGCTTCTAAAGAGATCGAGTTTATCAGACTGCTAAAAAGCAGGGATGTTGAAGGAATCGTCCTTTCGGCTACGAATACGAGCGGACCATTGATGGATGAAGTTCAAAAGTTGAAGATTCCGGTAGTGGTCGTTGGGCAGGACCTCCCCGACACGCCTTCCGTTGCCTTTAATGAGATGATGGCTTCAAAGGACATGATCGAATACTTCATCGAAAAGAAGCATGAGAAGATTGCCTTCATCGGAGTGAGTGAATCGGACAGGGCAGTAGGAGTGTTAAGAAAACAAGGCTACTTGTCAGCGATGGAAGAGCATGGACTCCGGATCGAGGAGCATTGGATTCAAACGGCTGTTTTCGATGTGGAGTCCGGTTATCAGGCGATGCAGAACATCATGGAACATTCCAAAAAGCGACCCACAGCGGTATTTGCTGTGACGGATCGTCTTGCCATCGGAGCCATGAATTATATCAAGCAGGCTGGGTTGCGGATACCTAAAGACATTGCATTGGCTGGAGTAGGTGCTTCCGAGCTCTCTCAATATGTCACTCCCTCCCTCACCACTGTTGACTTCCATTATCATAAAGCCGGACAGGAAGCAGCCAATATGATCCTGGCTCAGATCAATCAAGAAGACATACCGAACGATAAAATGGTATTGGACTATAGACTAGTAAAAAAAGATAGTGTATAATTTTGTGTAATCGATTACACAACGTTTTTCCTGTACGTATGTAATCGATTACACATCATGTTTATTCATTTCCATGGTATCGGCATCAATCTGCTGATACTATTAATTTTCTGAAATATGTAATCGATTACACACAAAAGAAGGAGGAGAAATCATGTCTGATAACAGAAAGATTGCAGAAGACATTCTATCAGGTGTCGGCGGTGAAGAGAACATCCTTTCCGTTGCCCATTGCGCCACCCGTTTACGAATCATGGTAAAAGATAAAGAGAAAATCGACCAAGCTGCCATTGAAAATACGGAAAAAGTAAAGGGAGCATTTTTCAACTCCGGTCAATATCAAATTATATTAGGAACCGGCACGGTTAATCGCATTTATGAAGAAGTGAGGCAATTAGGAGTCGCAGGATCCACAAAGGCTGAACAATCGAAAGAAGCTGTAAAAAGCGGAAACGGTTTTCAACGTGCCATTCGTACATTTGGAGATGTGTTTGTACCGATTATACCCGTCCTTGTCGCAACCGGTCTGTTCATGGGATTACGGGGACTCGTACTACAAGAACAGATTTTAGCGATCTTCGGCATGACACCGGATGATATATCACAGAATTTCATTTTATTCACCCAGATCCTTACAGACACAGCATTTATCTTCTTACCCGCCCTCGTCGCCTGGTCGACCTTCAGAGTATTCGGCGGGACACCGATCGTTGGAATGGTCCTTGGACTGATGCTTGTGAGTCCAGCGTTGCCAAATGCCTGGGGGGTTGCAGGAGGGGACGTCCAGCCACTTGAGTTTCTTGGATTTATACCTGTAGTAGGGTACCAGGGTTCCGTCCTTCCAGCTTTCATCGCCGGTATTCTAGGGGCAAAGCTTGAGAGACAAATACGGAAATGGACCCCGGAAGCACTGGATTTAATTATCACACCCTTTCTTACGTTATTGATTATGATCACTCTCGCACTGTTCGTGATCGGACCTATATTCCACAGTCTGGAAAATGTAATCCTTGATGGAACAGTGGCTGTTCTGGAATGGCCTTTTGGCATTAGCGGACTTATTATTGGCGGGATCAACCAAATTATCGTTGTAACCGGGATTCACCACATCTTTAATCTCTTGGAAATTCAGCTTCTTGCCAAATTCGGAAACAATCCCTATAATGCGATCATTACTTGCTCGATTGCAGCACAGGGCGGCGCAGCTTTGGCAGTTGGATTAAAGACCAAGTCCAAAAAACTGAAAGCACTGGCTCTTCCTTCTTCCCTCTCAGCATTCTTAGGGATCACGGAGCCAGCTATCTTCGGAGTCAATCTACGCTACGGAAAACCGTTCATCATGGGGCTTATCGGCGGAGCGGCCGGAGGTTTCATTGCATCTCTCATGGGATTGAAAGCAACAGGGATGGCCATTACGGTTATTCCCGGTATGTTGCTATATTTAAATGGGCAAATCCTTCAATATCTATTCATTAACCTTGTAGCAATCGGAGTAGCCTTCGTCCTTACCTGGATGTTCGGATATTCGGATAAGAAAAATCTTGAAACTGGAAAGTAGACAAACACTATAGAAAAGCAGGTGAATGGCCCTCACCTGCTTTTCTTTCATACACGTAACGAACCCTACACGAAAGGATTTATCCATTATGACAAAATATACCGAACCGAAATATAAAACCCTCCACGAAGCAGAAGCAAACGAGTTGGAAATCCTTAAAGAAAAAGTGGCAGCATCCATTTGGAAACCCGCTTTCCATATCCATCCGGAACACGGTCTCTTAAATGATCCCAATGGTCTTGCCTACTTCAATGGTACGTATCATGTCTTCTACCAGTGGTTTCCGTTCGGATCATACCACGGGATGAAGCACTGGGCCCATGTGAAGTCCGATAATCTGGTAGAGTGGGAACAGCAGCCCACAGCCCTTGTCCCTATTGAGGATTATGAATCACACGGTGCCTATTCCGGAGCTTCCATAGAAGTGGATGGTAAGTTGTACCTTTACTATACCGGTAATATAAAATACAGCGCAGAAGAACGATCGGCCAATCAGTGTCTTGCCATCATGGAAAAGGATGGACAAGTCCGGAAATATGATCATAATCCGATCATCGAGGGTGTCCCGGCTGGATACACCGGTCATGTCCGTGACCCCAAAGTGTTTAAAAAAGGGAACATATATTACATGATGCTCGGGGCTCAACGCGAAGATAAAACCGGAGCGATCATTGTATATGAATCGAAGGATGCCCTGGACTGGTCCTTTAAGGGAGAGTTGAGACTGGACCTGGATTTACCGGAATCCTGCTATATGCTGGAGTGCCCTGATTACTTTAAGATCAATGGTCAAGACGTGCTCGTAGTCTCACCACAGGGGCTTGAAGCCAAACACCACGACTATCAAAATCTTTAC